>JAHJYN010000070.1 GCA_018826885.1 Alphaproteobacteria bacterium
CGCCACCAGCAACAGGAACGGCTTCTCGTCCGCCGGCCGTCCGCAGATCTCGCTCAGAAAGCTCATCGGCGCGGGCGTATGGGTCAGGGTCGCAAGGCCGGCCTTGTGGAGCGCCGCGATCAGCAGGCCGGTGGCGATGCCGACGCTCTCGGTGACGTAGTAGTTCTTCTTCGCATCGCCGGGTCGAGGCCCGCCGCGCTTCTGGGCAAAGATGGCGATCAGCACCGGCGCGACCTCCAGAAATCCCTTGTCCGGGTCGGTGCCCAGCGGCGCCAGCGCCTGCAGCCATTCCTGCGGCGCCTTGGTCTCGTAAAAGGCCTTCTCCTCCGCCTCGGCCGCTTCGCGAATGCGGGCGCGGGCCTCGGCACTCTCGATCACGGAAAAGAACCACGGCTGGTGATTGGCGCCCGACGGCGCTGATCCGGCGGTCAGCAGCGCCTGTTCGACCACCGAACGCGGCACGGGTCGGTCCGAGAACTCCCGCACCGTGCGCCGGCGCGCCATCTCCTCGCGAAAGCCCGTGGCGCGAGCGGTGGCCTCATCGTCGGTAAGCGGCGCATAGCCGACCAGCGGGGTGGCGGGATGGTCTTTCATCGGGCGGGCTCCAACACGATCAGCGCCCCTTGATAGACCCGTCCGGTCTCAGGGTTCCACCCGTCAGGAATGGGCGGACCCCACAACCGTCAGGACTGTGCCGTCTTCTTGTCCAATTCGACGGGCAAACCCCCGGCGCCGGTCGGTTCGAGGATCGGCGATATGGCGGCCCTTTAATGTTCAAGACCCTCGCTCTGGTGCTGGCCCTGGTGACCCCTTCGGTCACCTCTTCCATCGACCCGGTGCCCTATGAAGCGCTGGTTTCGGCCGAGGCCGAGGCCGCCGAACATGGGTTCGCCCCCGATGTCTGGCTGTCCCTGAACGAGGATCAGAAGGCCCTGGCGGTGCGCCCGGCGGACTGGATGCTGTCGGCGCGGATGTATCACGCGGGCGGCGGTGGAGCGACCGGCAACGATTCGCTGGGCTGCCGTCCGATCGCCATGCGGACTGTCGCCATCGACCCGCGCGTGGTGCCCCGCCGCACCCGCCTGTTCATCAAGGAAACGGTCGGTCTGGTGCTGGCCGACGGCACCGTCCACGACGGCTACTGGTATGCCTCGGACACCGGCGGCGCCATCAAGGGCAACAAGATCGACCTCTACACCGGCCATGGCCGCGGCTCGATGGCCCCGGTTGCGCCGCTGAACATGCGCAGCCTCACGGTCGTCCGCGCCGGCACCTTCGACGGCTGCCCGCCCGCCTGGGACCGCCTGCCCAGCCAGACGATGTAGATGGCTTCGGCAACGCCGATCACTGTCGGGTCGCGCGAAGGCTGCCCGCTTCCGGGACCGACCGCCCTTTCTAAGCGGGCAGGTCCGGGATAGCGTCGGCCCATGGGGGAGGCTGAGCTCAGTTTCGGATGGCGCTCTGCCGCGTTGGGCGGCGCGGTTGTCCAGTTGCTTCTTCTCGCGGTCGCCCTCGTCCTGAGCGAGGGCAATCGCACGGCCAATCGTCTGTTGTCGGCCCTGCTGCTGGTCTTCGCGGGGCTGCTAACGCCCTACGCCATCGGCTTCGCGGGCTTCTACGATGCGTGGCGCGGCCTCACCTTCCTTCCGGTCGCCGTCCCCCTGGCCGCAGGCCCCCTGCTTTGGGCCTATGTGTCGGCGATCGACAATGGCCGGCCGCCGGCGCGCCTCGGTCTTCACCTTTTTCCTCCGGCTTTGCAGTTCACTTACACCTTCGTCTGCTTCCTGCTGCCCCTGAACATCAAGTGGGCTTGGTTCACCGGAGGCCACAGTGCCTGGATCGATCCAGCGACTGAACTGGCCGTCCTCTTCTCTCTCATCGGTTATGCGGGCGCCATTTCGGTCGTGCTCCGGCGACGCCGCGCGCGCCTGGCCGAGGCGCGCAGCGACGATGATCGCTTCGCCGCGCGATGGCTCGGCGGCGTGCTGGCCGCCATCGTGGCGGCGCTCGCGCTGCATCTGGGCTTTGGTCTATGGTCGGCGCTGGTCGGCGGCATCAACTACTTTCAGCAGACCGGCCACTATCTGGCGATCGCCGGCATCGGGCTGTGGCTCGGCGCGGCCGGGTGGCGGCACTCCGCCCTTCCCGTGCCGCTTCCCGTGCCGGCTGGGTCATCGGAGCCGGCGACCGGAAAGGAAGATCGCGGCACGCCAGACTGGCCCGCCGAGGCCCACGTGATCGAGCGGCGCACCCGCGAAGGGGGCTGGTGGCGTGAACCGGACCTGTCGTTGCCGAGGCTGGCCCGGCGACTGGGCACCAACACCGGCCGGCTGTCACGCGCCATCAACCTCGGTCTCGGCCAGAATTTCTCGACCTTCATCAACGGGCTTCGCGCCGAGGCCGTCGCAGACGCGTTGCGGGTCCAACCCCGTCGCGACCTGCTGGATCTCGCTTTCGAGATGGGTTTCGCCTCCAAGGCCAGCTTCAATCGCGCCTTCCGCGCCCGCTACGGCATGACCCCGTCCCAGTATCGGCTGCGGCAATCGGCGGCCGCCGTCTCAAATTCCGATTCTTTAACCCGGGACGCGATTCTGAGGCGCGAGTTCGATTGAGAGCCTCCAGCTTCAGCGCTTCAGCCAATCCGGAGGAAATCGAATGCACGCCCTGTCCCGCCGCCTTCTGATCCAGACTTCACTCGCTCTCGCCCTGCTGGGCCCGGGCGTCGCCGTAGCCCAGCAGCCGCCTTCTCCTACCGAGCTTCGCCTCGGTCTAGTCGGAAACTGGACCGGCGCCCTCGGCTACCGCGACTATCAGTCGGACGAGCTCTTCGAGATTCCGGTGACCATCAACGTCACCTCGCCGGGAGACGGCAGAACCCTGATCCAGCAGAGCGTCTTCGACGACGGCCCAGGCGACCCCGTTTGGGTCACCACCGTCACCCTCGAGGATCCCGAGGCCTCGACCCTGACCTCAGCCAGCTTTCGCGCGGGCCGGGAGGTCGGCGTCTCGATCGAGACCGTCCATCTCGCTCGCTATGTCGGCCCCACCCGATGGACCCTGATCGACGAGCAAATCGGCAGTGACGACGATGCCCCGGCCGAGATCCGGGTCACCACTACGCGCGAGGACGATTATGTGGAGTCGGTCAAGGTCGTTCGTCCCGTCGGCGCCGACGATTCAGCCTGGCGTTTCCGCAACCAGATCCGGCTGACCCGCGTCGGCGACTAGATTGAGATGCCCTGGAGCCTGACTCACGGCTAAACCGATCAGGCTTCGGGGCTCGTCCTTCCGGCAGGTCGCGCGACATCGCCGCTTCAGAACTTTCGCTTGCCGCTGAAGGTCTCGAAGAACATCCGCCAGTCGCCCATCAGGCTCCACAGCGGGTATTTGAAGGTCGCGGGCCGGTTCTTCTCGAAGAAGAAATGCCCGACCCAGGCAAAGCCATAGCCGATCACCGGCATGGCCAGCAGCCACCAGGCGTTCCGCGTCACGATGGCCGTCACCAGCACGACCAGCACCAGCGCGGACCCCACCACATGGATCCGCCGGCACGTCCGGTTGGAGTGCTCGTGGATGTAATAGGGATAGAAGGCCTCGAACGAGGCGAACCGGTCCTCAGGGGCGTGCGTGCTCATGGGCAAACACTGTCCCCCGATCCCCGTGATGGCAAGACCTCAGATCAGCCCGCGCGCTTGTGCGGCTTGCCGGCCTTCTTGAACGGCGGCTTTGACCGGGCCGCCGCAGGCGCGCCCTCGGCCCGGGGCTTGGGCGCGCCGCCCTTGAACGGCGCATTGCCGCGCAGCTTGCCATTGGCCTTGGGGTCGCCCTTGGCCTTCCACGGCTTGCGATCCTCGGCGGGGGCCGCGTCGGTGTTGGGCTGGAAAGGCGGCTTCTTGGCCTTCCATGCGGGGCGCGGACGCTCACCGCCGTCGGCCTCACCCTCGGCCCGCGGGGCATAGGGCTTCTTGACGAAGGGGCGTTTCGGCCGCGCCTCATAGGCATTGTCGGGGGCCGATGACGGCGTGATCGCCACTTCGGGGTTCTTGGCCGCGGCCAGCGCCGAGCGGAAGCCTTCGACGGCGCCGAGGGCGATCTCGAAGCGGGTCTCGTGCGACAGGATGCGGATCGAGCCGATCTCGCGCTTGGTGATGCCGCCCAGTCGGCAGATCACCGGGATCAGCCATTTGGGATCGGCCTGCTTGCCTTCGCTGTGGCGGCCCACATCGACGCGGAACCAGCTGACCTCATGCGGTTGCAGTCGCTCGGTCGGCCAGGCGGTGGCGGCATCGCCACGTTCCTTGCGAAGCGGGCGCTCGCCCGGATCGGTCAGATCCTCGGGCGCCGGCATCTTGGCGCGCTGCAGGCGAATGAAGGCACAGGCGATCTCTTCCGGTGTGCGCTCGGCCATCAGCTTCTTCGCCAGGGCAAAGTCCTCGTCCGCCACGGCCTCGTCAAAGATCGAGCCGGCGATCAGGCGTGCCTCGTCCTGGGCGCGGATGGCGTCGGCGCCCGGCGCGGCGTCCCAGCTGGCCTCCACCCCGGCCGACGACAGCAGCATCTCGGCCCGGCGGCGCTTGGGATTGGGCACCAGCAGGACGGAGACGCCCTTCTTGCCCGCACGGCCTGTCCGGCCCGAGCGGTGCAGCAGGGTCGCCCGGTTGACCGGCAGTTCCGCATGGATGACCAGCCCCAGATCGGGCAGGTCCAGCCCGCGCGCGGCCACGTCGGTCGCCACACAGACCCGCGCCTGACCGTCGCGCAGCGCCTGCAGGGCATCGGTCCGCTCGCGCTGGCTCAGCTCGCCCGACAGGCCGACCGACTGGAATCCGCGTTCGCGCAGGGCGGCCTGCAGATGCTTCACCGACTCGCGCGTCGAGCAGAACACCAGTGCGCCGGGCGCCTCGAAGAAGCGCAGCACATTGACCACGGCGTGTTCGATCTGGTTCGGCGCGATCCGCATGGCGCGGTATTCGATGTCGCCGTGCGGCTGGCTCTTGTTGGTGGTGTCGATCCGCACCGCATCGCGCTGATAGCGTTTGGCCAGAATGGCGATCTCGCGCGCAATGGTGGCCGAGAACAGCAGCGTCCGACGTTCGGCCGGCGACTGGTCGAGGATGAACTCGAGGTCTTCGCGGAAGCCCATGTCGAGCATTTCATCGGCCTCATCCAGCACCGCCAGCTTCAGCTCCGACAGGTCCAGATTGCCGCGGTCGATATGGTCCTTCAGCCGCCCGGGTGTGCCGATCACGATATGGGTGCCCCAGCCCAGGGCGCGGGCTTCCTTGCGGGCGTCCATGCCGCCGACACAGGTCCCGATCTTGGCGTCGGTCCCGGCATACAGCCAGGTCAGCTCGGCGGCGACCTGCAGGGCCAGTTCGCGCGTCGGCGCGATCACCAGCGCCAGCGGCTTGCCGGCCTTGCCGAACCGTTCGGCCTCGCCCAGCAGGGTCGGCGCGGCCGCGAGGCCAAAGGCGACCGTCTTGCCCGAACCGGTCTGGGCCGAGACCAGCAGGTCCGAGCCCGAATGGTCGCCCTCCAGTACGGCGGCCTGTACCGGCGTCGGCTCGGCATAGCCGCGGTCGGCCAGGGCGCGATCAAGCGCGGGGTGGGTCACGGGAAACGGCATCGAAGGTCCTGAACAGCAAGAAGGGTCGCCGAAACGACCGCGCCCGGCCAAGGCGTGAACCTCGGGCCGGGCGGTAAGGGAGGCCGCCTCTATACACGGATAAAGGCCATGGTGGGGCGGGTTTTGCGCGAGGCTCTTCCCCGGCCGCCCGTTCCGGTGTCAGGTGGGCGCTTACACCGCCCTCAGGCAGCGCGGCGCCGCGCGCCGAGCGTTAGGGCAAAAAGGAGCACTCATGGCCTTTCTCGACATCACCATCATCCCCGTGCCGACCGACAAAAAGGCCGCCTATCTGGAGCATTCGCGCCAGTCGACGGTCTTCTTCAAGCAGCAGGGCGCCCTCAAGGTCACCGAATGCTGGGGCGAGGATGTGCCCGAGGGCAAGATCACCGATTTCAAGAAGGCCGTTCAGCTGAAGACCGACGAGACCGTCGCCGTCGGCTGGATCACCTGGCCCGACCGCACCACCCGCGACAAGGCCTGGGAGGTCCTCATGCAGGACGAGCGCATGATGAAGCTCGACATGCCGTTCGACGGCAAGCGTATGATCTTCGCCGGCTTCGACGTCCTGATCGACGGCTAGGTCTGGCGCCTCAGACCTCGACCAGGGCTCCGGCCCCTGCGGACGTGTGGTCCACCCGGTAGCGCTTCACGGCCCGCAGCTCATACGGCTTGGCGAAGATGGTCGAGACGGCCATAAGGGCCACATCGGCCCGGTCCGGCGTCAGGGTCATCAGCACAAACCCCTTCGAGGCCTGGTCGCAGAAGACCACCTCCGCATTGGCGGCCGACAGGGCCATGCCGAGGGGCAGATTGCCGAGCGAGTCGGCGGGCGAGGGACTGGACACGGCGCTGGTGCCGAACTCGACGGCCCGACGCTCGCCCGCGTCGTCATGCAGTTCATTGACCCAGAAGGCGTGGCTGTCGCCGGCCAGCACCAGCGGCTGGACTCCGGCCTCGCGGAAGGTCTGGTACAGCCGCTCCCGGGCGGCGGGAAAGCCGTCCCAGGCGTCCAGATTGAACGGCACACCCAGTTTGAACAGGCCGATCACCTGCTCGACCTGCGCCCGGATTTCCGGGGTCAGTCCGGCCAGCATCCGCTCGATCTGCGCCGGGGGCAGCATGGTGGTGACATCCGGTCCCTGCACCCGGGCCATCACCACCTGATTGCCCAGGATCTGCCAGGGCCGGCCGGCCTCCCGTGACGCGGACAGCGCCCGGCCCAGCCAGGTACGCTGGGCGTCCCCCAGCAGCTCGCGCGCGGGATCGTTGCGGCGCGCCATGAAGGCCTCGACGTCGGGCACGGGCGTACCGTCCGGACCGGGCTTCATGGTCAGATCGCCATAGTCGAGCGGCGCCGTGCGCGCCGTCAGCCGCGTCTCGACCATCATCAGACTGGCCAGATCGCCGAAATGGAAGGTCCGGTTGATGGCTTCGGACAGGGTGCCGGGCGCCGCCTCGCGGATCGGCATCCATTCGTAATAGGCCTTGAGCGCGGCCGCCTTGCGGGCGGCATAGTCGCCCTCGGTCTCCGGCTGGTGGTTCTCGGCGCCGCTGACCCAGCTGTCGTTGGTGACCTCGTGGTCGTCCCAGACGCAGATGAAGGGCGCGCGCGCATGGGCGGCCTGCAGGTCGGGGTCGGTCTTGTACTGGGCGTGGCGTCGGCGATAGTCGGCGAGGCTGACGATCTCGTGCGGCGGGTCGGGCAGGCGGTTCAGGCGTCGTCCCGTCGCCATGCCATAGGCGCCATCCTCCGCCCCGTACTCATAGATGTAGTCGCCCAGGTGGACGACGGCATCCAGACGCTCCAGCCCGGCGATGGCGTCATAGGCATTGAACAGCCCGCCCGGGTGGAGCTGGCATGAGACGACCGCGAGGGTGACCTCGGGCGTCGCACCGGCGGGCAGGGTCCGGGTCCGTCCGACCGGCGATACCGTCTCGCCCACCCCGAACTGGAAATAGTAGTCCCGGCCCGGCTCAAGGCCGTCTGCAACCAGCTTGACCGTATAGTCCCGGTCCGGTCCGGTCGTCAGGGTGCGGATCGTAGCGGCGGCGAAATCAGGCGTGCTGCCGGTGGACACGACAACGGTGAGCGCGCCGTCAAAGCCCTCGGGCGGCGTCACGCGGGTCCACAGCACCACCGAGTCCGGACCCGGATCGCCGCTGGCCACGCCGTGGTCAAAGCGAACATCGACCGCCGCGAGCCGGTCAGAGCCCGTCGTTGTGGCGCAGGAGGCGGTCCCGGCCCCGAACAGGCCCAGAAGGCCGCGGCGATCGATCTTCATGGTCGTATCCTAGTAGCGCAGGCGGACCGACAGGCCCCAGGTCAGCGGACGACCGGCGATGAAGGTCGGCATGCCGAGCGCGTCACCGGTGTTGCCGGCATCCTTGACGTATTCCTCGTCCAGCAGGTTCTCGCCGAACGCCTCGACTGTCCAGTCGCCCGAGGTCGGCTGGTAGCGGACCCGCAGGTTCAGCAGGCCATAGGCGTTCTGGAACTCGTCCTGGGCGGTGTCCGGGACAAAGTTCGACACCTGCAGGGCCGGGATGTCATTGTCGTCGCTGAAGAAGACCTTCGACTGCCAGGTCCAGGTCGGCTGCACCTCGAACACGCCGCCGCTCACCGGCAGGGTCCAAACCGCCCCGATCGAGGCCATGTGATCGGGCGACAGCCGGAACCGGTTGCCGTCATAGATGCCCGACTCGAAGCGCGAGTGGTTGTAGCCATAGGTGCCGAACAGCTGGAGTGTATCGGTGGCCAGGAAGTCGAACTGGCCTTCAAAGCCCCAGGCGCTGGCCTCACCGGCGTTGGTGACGATGAAGCGGGTGCCGTCCTGGATGGTGGTCTGGAAATTCTCGTAGTCGTAGCGATAGACCG
>JAHJYN010000071.1 GCA_018826885.1 Alphaproteobacteria bacterium
ACGACGGCACCCGCAAATGGCTGATCCGCACCGCCCCGGGCATTGAGGTCGAGGCCGTCTACATCCCTGATGTGGGCCGTGCCGGGGCTTTGTGCGTGTCGTCGCAGGTCGGCTGCACCCTCAACTGCACCTTCTGCCACACCGGCACGCAAAAGCTGGTCCGCAACCTGACCGCGGCCGAAATCGTCGCCCAGGTCCAGGTCGCCCGCGATGACCTCGGCGAATGGCCCAGTCCCAAAGAGGACCGCCGCCTGTCGAACATCGTCTTCATGGGCATGGGCGAGCCGCTCTACAATCTCGACCACGTCGCCGACGCCATCGACATCATCTCGGACAATGAGGGCATCGCCCTGTCGCGCCGCCGGATCACCGTCTCGACCTCGGGCGTCGTGCCGCAACTCGAGGCTCTGGGCACCCGCACCCAGGCCATGCTGGCCATCAGCCTGCACGCCACCAACGACCCCCTGCGCGACGTGCTGGTGCCGCTGAACAAGAAATACGACCTGGCCCAGCTGATGGCCGGCATTCGAGCCTATCCGGGACTGTCCAACGCCCGCCGCGTGACCTTCGAATACGTCATGCTCAAGGGCGTCAACGACAGCCCCGACGAAGCCCACGCCCTGCTGAACCTGATCAAGGGCATCCCGGCCAAGGTGAACCTCATTCCGTTCAACCCCTGGCCCGGCACCGACTATGAATGCTCGGACTGGAAGACCATCGAGCGGTTCGCCGCCATCCTCAACAAGGCCGGCTACGCCAGCCCCATCCGCACCCCCCGCGGCCGCGACATCCTCGCCGCCTGCGGCCAGCTGAAGTCCGAAAGCGAAAAGGTCCGGGCGTCTACGCTCAGGAAGGCCGAGCAGGACGCGGCTTAGGTCGCGCCCTCAGCCATCATGCGCTGAAATATTCCCCCGCCGACGCCGCCCGCGAGCGGAAAGGCTGCGGTGATCCAAACTCCATCCCAACCGGCCCAGCTGAGAAACAGCAAAGCCCCGGCAATGAGCGCAATCCCGGCCCCGATCAGGGCTGAGGGCTGTGGCTGATTCACGCGCGTCTTCCTGACGATCAGCCAGATGGGCGGTCCAAACAGCGCCGTGCCAATCAGGAAGGCGGGACCCGCGAGGAAGAAGGTCACCGCCCCGACTACGGCCCCAGCCGGACCGTCCTTCACAACGCCGAACACGGCGAGCTGCATCACATAGGCGGTGGCTGCCAGAACTCCTGCGCAGAAAGTCGCGACAACAAGTCGGCTGGCTGTGGGAACGGCTTTCATCGCACCGCCTCCAGCCGCTCGATCCGCCCCGGCATGACCTCCGGTGTCCGCACGTCCCACGCCAGACCTATCCGTTCCAGCAACTGGATGACGCGGTAGCCCCAGTCGCTCTGGCCCGGATAAAGGCCGAGGCGCGCCGAGCCCGGAAAGGCGTGATGATTGTTGTGCCAGGCCTCGCCCATGGTCGGGATGGCCGCCCAAGGCACATCGTGGGCCTGCACACCCGACGCCGGCACCCGCCAGCTCTGCGGACCCTGCGTATGGGCCAGACGCCCGACGAACCAGTGGCCAATGATCGAGACGGAGATCCGGACGCAGACGCCCCAAACCACGAAGCTCCAGCCCCCGGCCAGCCACAGCAGCCCCGCAATCGGCAGTTGCTGCAGCATCCACGTCCGCTCCAGAAACCGGTAGAACCGGTCCCGCTGGAATCGACCCAGATCGAACGCGGGCGGGTGGGCCAGCTCCAGCCGACAGTGCATCTGCCACCAGGCATCGGTCAGGATCGGCGCACGATGGGCCAGATAGGGATGGCACTCTGGCTGCCGCTGGGCCCAGTCGCGCAGATCATGGGCGCGGATCATCCAGAACGGGCCGCTCATGCCGACCGCGGTGCCGATCCAGACCAGCGCATGTTCCAGCCACAGCGGGCACTGGAAGCTCCTGTGGATCATGCGCCGGTGCAAGCCGATGGAGTGACCGAGCAGCAAGGCGCCCCCGGTTGTGACGACGAACACGACAAGCGCGCTCCAGCTGAAGGTCAGCGGCGCCAGAATGACCGCTGCGACCAGCATGCCGCCGTTCCACAGCGAGTGAACGGGGTCCCAGACGACCCGGCCTTCGACCGGGCTGCACCCCGGCAGTTCGACAAGACTGTTGACGGCATTCGGATCGTGGACGTCTGACATGCGCATGGCCCTTCGGTAATTAAGTAAAGACTTACACATACGAATGCGGCTGGCAAGCCCTTAGCAAATCGCTTAAATACTCAGGGATGCAACGTGTGTTCGAAGCCCTCTCCAGCCCCGTGCGGCGCAAGATCCTCGCCTATCTGGCCCATGCCGACCTGACGGCGGGAGAGATCGCCGCCCGGTTCGAAATCTCCAAACCGGCCGTGTCCCAGCACCTGTCGGTGCTCGAGAATGCCGGTCTGGTCACCAGCGAAAAGAAGGGCCAGTTCGTCCACTACAGCCTGGTCGCCGACGCCCTGGCCAACACCCTGAACGGCTATGTGCAGGAGGTCTGCCCCGTCTCGCGTCCGCTGAAGAAGGAAAGCGCCGCCCTCGCGGCCAAACCCACCCGCCCGACGTCAGACTGACGCCCTTGGCTGCGCCATGCGGCCACAGGAATTCCCCGCTGGATCAGCGCCCTGCCTGCATCCCGCCCCGACTTTCCCGCCCTGCTCCGGAACGCCCCTACACTGTCGGCCCGCCCGGCTGCACAGGAGGCAATCCAGGCCATTCAGACGGTTCAGACGGTGTATTTAATGCCCCCTCTCCCGATGGGAGAGGGGGTTGGGGGTGAGGGTCGCTCTCCGCCTTCGGCGTGAGCCGTCGCACTGCCCCAGCTACGGCTGTCGCCGACAGACGCCACCGACCCTCATCCGGCGCTCGCGCGCCACCTTCTCCCATCGGGAGAAGGGAAGCACACCAACGAACGGATAAGCCATTTCAGACGGTTCAGACCATTCAGACGGATCAGACCCTTCAGACCCTTCAGACGGTAATCCCCACCCGCACCGCCGTAACCTTTCGTCACCGACTGTGGCTCCGCCGCGCTTGCGGATTGGGGCTGGATTGAGGCAAGGACGGAGGGCGGATTTTTCTTCCGTGATCCTCAGGCCCCGCATACCCCTTCCATGGACTCATCGTCCCTCTCCAGCGTCCTGACCAGCCCCGAAGTCCAGGCCTTCGCCCGGGGCTTTCCGGTTCTGATGACCCATCTGGCGGTGACCATCGCCCTGCTCGTGCTGGGTACGACCCTGTACGCCCTGCTGACCCCCTGGAAAGAGGTCGCCCTGATCCGCGAGGGCAACTCCGCCGCCGCCGTCGCCTTTGCCGGCGTGCTGATCGGCCTGGCCATTCCGCTGGCCATCAGCCTGTCGGTCTCGACCTCGATCCGCGACATCGTCATCTGGGGCGTGGCGACCGTGGTGCTGCAGTTGTTCGTTTTCCGGCTGGTCGACATGCTGCTGACCGGCCTGCCCCAGCGCATCCGCGAGGGCGAGGTCTCGGCCGCCGTGCTGCTCGTCGGGGCCAAGCTGGCGACCGCCCTGATCCTCGGCGCAGCCCTGGCGGGCTAGGGGGGCAAATGTCGCGACTGACCGACTGGGCCTTCTACGGTCTCCTGTCGCTGGCGATCTTGATCTGGGCCCTGGATCGGCGCGAGGAGGTCTTCACCCCGCCCCCGCCGCCCGAACCGGATGAGGTCGAGGGCGCGCTTCTGGGGCCCATCACCCCCTTCGATCCGGCCATCACCCTGAATGCGCCGGACATTCCGTTTCAGCCCGCCTCGGGCACGGCCTTCTCGGTCGCCGGCGAGGGCCGCTGGGTCACCGCCCGCCATGTGGTCGAGGGCTGCACGAAGCCCGCCCTGATGGTCGGCGGGGGGCGCGCCGTCGCCGCCAGTGTCCGCATCGCGCCGCGCGCCGACGTCGCCGTCCTGATCACTGACGGTGGGCCTGACCCGCTGGCGGTGGTCACGGCCCCCGAGCTCCGCAAGGGCCAGCGGGGCTTTCACCCCGGCTACCCCCAGGGCCGGTCGGGTGAGGTCACCTCGCGCCTGCTGGGCCGCGAGACCTTCCGGGTGCGCGGGCGGGGCCAGCGCGACGAGCCGGTCCTAGCCTGGGCCGAGGTCGGCCGCACGGCGGGGCTCAAGGGCACGCTCTCGGGCCTGTCCGGCGCCCCGGTGCTGGATCGTCAGGGCCGGGTGCTGGGCGTGACCATCGCCGAGGCCCCGCGCCGCGGCCGCATCTACACCACCGCCCCCGACACCTTCGCGCCGGCGATTCGCGGCGTGCCGGACCGCGACGCCCGACCGCTGGAGGAGCCCGTCACCCTGGCCAACTACGGCCGGGTCGCCGACGCCCTCCGCCGTGACCTGCGCGTCGCCCAGGTCGTCTGTCTGTCGGCCTGAGCTGCGGCTCAGTCGTTGAAGACCGCCACGCCGATCTCGCCCTCGGGGGTCAGCCAGGCCCGCTTCATGCCCTGGCTGTTGTAGGGGTCGGCGTGGCGCCCCTCGCGGTCCAGGGCGATCAGGCCGCCGTCGCCGCCCATCGCGCCGATGGCGTCGATGACGGACTGACCCGCTTCGGCCACCGTCTGGCCCGCCGCCACGCGCCAGGCGACCTGCGCCGCCGCTGCCGTGCGGATGAAGTATTCGCCCTGGCCGGTGGACGAGACCGCCGCATGGCCGTTCGCCCAGGTGCCGCTGGCGGGCAGGGGGGTGTCGCCGACCCGGCCGGGCAGCTTGCCGAACACCCCGGCGGTCGAGGTGGCGGCCGCCAGCCGTCCCTGCGTGTCCAGCACGCAGCAGCCGACCGTCCCGTGGGCCAGCGTGCCCGGCGGATGGTTGTCCTCGCCCTGCCCCGCCCGGGTGAACCAGTCGCCACCGCCGGGAACAGGTTCCAGCCCCTGCTCCTCGCAGAACCGGCGCGCCCCCTCACCCACCAGCAGCACATGCGGGGTGTGGTCCATGACCGCCCGGGCGGCCCGGACCGGGTTTCGGAACCCCTGCAGGGCAGCGATCCCCCCGGCCCGACCGCTGGCCCCGTCCATCAGGCTGGCGTCCAGCTCATAGTCCCCGTCCAGATTGGGCGAGGCGCCCCGCCCGGCGACATAGAGACCCGAGTCCTCCAGCAGGCACACCGCCTCGACCGCGACGTCCAGCGCGGCTTCGCCCGCCTCCAGCCGAACCTGCATGGCGCGCACGACGGCGGCCATGTCGGCCCGCTCGGCGGCATAGTCCTGGCTGCGCCGGGCACCGGCGCCTCCGTGCAGGATCAGGGCGGGTCGGGTCATCTATACGCCTCCGGGCGCCGGACAGGCCGGTTCGTGTCTTGTGGAGTGTGGGGCCGGAGCGTTACCGTCTGACGGGCCGGGGTGGCAAGTCGCCCCGGTCGTCCGGCATCCGTCTCCCCGAAAGGTTCTCCATGCGCGCAGTCCTGTCCAAGGCCCCCGGTGGCCCGGAAACCCTGGTGGTCGAGGAGGTGTCGGACCCGACGCCCAAGGCAGGCGAGGTGGTCATCGAGGTCCGGGCCGTGGGCATCAACTTCCCCGACACCCTGATCATCGAGGACAAATACCAGTTCCGGCCCCAGCGGCCCTTCGCGCCGGGTGCCGAGGTGGCGGGCGTGGTCGAGGCGATCGGCGAGGGCGTCAAGGGCATCCACAAGGGCGACCGGGTCATTGCCGTCCCCGGCTGGGGCGGACTGGTCGAGCGGATCGCCGTCCCCGCCGCCAGCGTCATCCCCATTCCCAGGGAGATGGACTTCGAGACCGCCGCCGCCCTGATCATGACCTATGGCACCAGCTACTATGCCCTGAAGGACCGGGCGAAGCTGCAGGCGGGCGAGACCCTGCTGGTGCTGGGCGCCGCCGGTGGCGTGGGGGCCGCGGCCGTCGAGCTGGGCAAGGCCATGGGCGCGCGCGTCGTGGCCGCCGCCTCGACAAACGACAAGGTCGAGTTCGCCCTGGAGCTGGGCGCCGACAACGGCCTGATCTACCCCTCCGGCCCCATGGACAGGGCGGCCCAGAAGGAGTTGTCGGGCGAGCTGAAACTGGCCACCGGCCGCGACGGGGCCGATGTCGTCTACGACGCGGTCGGCGGTGACTATGCCGAGCCGGCGCTCCGGGCGATGGACTGGTGCGGCCGCTATCTGGTGGTGGGCTTCCCCGCCGGGATCCCGTCCCTGCCGCTCAACCTGACCCTGCTGAAGTCGGTGGCCGTGATCGGGGTCTTCTGGGGCGCCGCCGTCATGCGCGATCCCAAGGGCCATGCCGCCAATATGGCCGACCTGATGACGCTGTGGAGTGAGGGCAAGATCCGCCCGCGCGTCAGCCGCACCTTCCCCCTGCACAAGGCGCACGAGGCCATCCAGGCCCTGGGCGACCGCTCGGCCATGGGCAAGATCGTGGTGACGGTCGGGCCGTGACCCTCGCCCTCGCCGCGGACCTCGATCTGACAGGTGCGGCCGAGCGGCTGGCCGCAACGGGCCGCTCTCGCATGCCCGGCCTGCTGGGCGAGGGGGCCGGGGTCCTGCATGAGGCCCTGACCGGACCCGACATGGTCTGGAACCGCGCCATCCAGAACCCCTACAATGCCGACGTCCCGGTCGCCGTGTTCGAGGCCGAACCGCTGGCCGAACAGGCGCGCCTCTATGGCATGGCCCATGAAGAGGCGACCGAAGGCTTCCAGTTCATCTTCGACCGGATCAAGCTGGGCCAGGCGCGGGCCATGGGCCTGCCGCTGCCGCCCGTGCTGTTCGAGCTGCACGCCCTGTTCAACTCGGCGCCGTTTCTGGACCTCGCGCGCGGCCTGACGGGCGATGACCGGATCGCCTATGTCGACGCCCAGCCGACGCGCT
The DNA here is from genome assembly GCA_018826885.1 of Alphaproteobacteria bacterium. Classification (GTDB taxonomy): domain Bacteria; phylum Pseudomonadota; class Alphaproteobacteria; order Caulobacterales; family Caulobacteraceae; genus Brevundimonas. The sequence goes on from JAHJYN010000071.1 coordinate 6,858, forward strand.
ACCTGCCGGGGCATTTCCTGAATGGCCACACCGACGCCCATGAGGATGCCGGGGCGGCTCTATGCCTATGTGCTGAACCTGTCGCCGCGCTGGCGCGCGGAGTGGGGCGGCCTGCTGATGTTCCTGGACGGTAAGGGCGCGGTGACCGAGACCTTCACCCCGTCGTTTGGCACGCTGAACCTGTTCAAGGTGCCCCAGGACCACGCGGTATCCATGGTGGCGCCCTTCGCCGGCGCCCCCCGCTATTCGATCACGGGCTGGTGGCGGACGCGTCCGCCGGGCGCCTAGTCTTCGGACCGGGCCAGACGGGCCAGCGCCTGACGGGCCGCCTCGCGGTGCCGGGACCGGATATGGGCCGACAGGGTCGCGACCACGGCCGTGATCACGGCGGCGTCGTCGGTAAAGCCGATCCCGACCAGAACGTCGGGGATGGCATCGACCGGCATGACGAAATACGCCAGCGCCGCCAGCATCATCCCCTTGGCCCCGGCGGGCGTCTGCGGGTCGCGGGCGGCATACCAGACGCTCAGCAGGTGATCAGCAAAGGGGATGCGCGCCAGGCTGCGCTGCACCTTGGGCCAGAAGCGGCGCTCGACCTTGACCTCATCGACCTTGTCGATGCGGGGGATCAGGGCCTTGCCCCGGGCGATTTCGGCGGATGAGGATTTGGCAGGATGGACCATGCCCCCTAAATCGTCCCACACCCCTTCCGGTTCAATCCCGATCTGACAAAGGATTCCCCATGAAACTCGACTCCTCCATCGCCGCTGTCGTCACGGGGGGCGCCTCGGGCCTCGGCGAGGGCACCGCCCGCGCCCTCGCCGCCAAAGGGGTGCGGGTCGCCCTGTTCGACCTCAATGTGGAGGCGGGTGAAAAGATCGCGGCCGAGATCGGCGGCCTGTTTTGCAAGGTTGATGTCACTTCGGATGAGGATGTCGCCGCCGGCTTCGAAAAGGCCCGCGCCGCCCACGGCCAGGAGCGCCTGACCGTCAACTGCGCCGGGATCGCCACCGGCCAGAAGACCGTCAGCCGCAAGCGCGACACCGGTGAACTGCGCGCCCACGACATGGCCGCCTTCGAGCGCACCGTCCGCATCAACCTGTTCGGTACCTTCCGGGTTCTCAGCCAGTCGGCGCTGGGCATGGTGGCGGCCGAGCCCATGGCCGACGGTGAGCGCGGCCTGATCGTCAATACCGCCTCGGTGGCAGCCCAGGACGGCCAGATCGGCCAGGCGGCCTATTCGGCGTCCAAGGGCGGCGTCTATGCCATGACCCTGCCGGTCGCCCGCGATCTGGCCCAGGAGGGGGTGCGGGTGAACACCATCCTGCCCGGCATCATGTGGACGCCGATGATGGCCGGCATGGACCAGAAGATCCAGGACGCCCTGGCCGCCGCCATCCCCTTCCCCAGCCGCCTGGGCACCCCGGCCGACTATGCGTCGCTGGCCCTGCATCTGGCCGAGAATGTCTACATCAACGGCGAATGCATCCGCCTGGACGGGGCTATCCGTCTGGCGCCGCGGTAAGCGCGCTACCGCTCGCCGCGCGGCGGCTCGCTGCTTGAGCGCGAGATCGGATGATTTTGCGATCTTCCCCCTTGCAGGCCCCGGCCCGCCTCGGCTATACGCCCCGCTCTCGACTGAGAGTGCGGGCGTAGCTCAGGGGTAGAGCATCACCTTGCCAAGGTGAGGGTCGGGCGTTCGAATCGCCTCGCCCGCTCCAGTCGAAGTAGAAAAGGCTCGATCTTCGGATCGGGCCTTTTTGCTTTTGGAGCCATGGGCCTCCCCAGATTGCCAAGGTGAGGGTCGGGCGTTCGAATCGCCTCGCCCGCTCCAGTCAGAGATCAGAGAAGGCTCCGCTCCGGCGGGGCCTTTCTTGTTTTCGGCCTCCGCTTGCGTCAGCCTCGGTCCCGGGGACGGGAGGCGGGCATGGACCATTCCGACGCGATCGGGCGCGAGGCGGACCGGCGGCTGGACGCCTTCGTCGACGCGGCCTTCGCCTTCGCCGTCACCCTGCTGATCATCTCCGGCGCCGAGCCACTGGCGTCGTTCGCCGATCTGGGGCGGGCGCTGGGGCGCGTGCCCGCCTTCGCCGCCGGCTTCGCCCTGGTGACCCTGTTCTGGGCCGCGCACCGCGGCTTCGGCCGGCTGACGGCGGCGCGCGGCGGGGCGATCGGCCTGATCAGCCTGGCCATCGTCTTCACCGTGCTGGTCTATGTCTTCCCGCTGCGGCTCCTGACCGAGACGGGCATGAGCTGGGTCTCGGGCGGACGCCTGCCGGGGGCCGAGCTGATCGCCTCGCTGGACGACCTGCGCGGCCTCTTCGTCGCCTACGGGCTGGGCTTCGCCTTCCTGAGCCTGCTCTACACCCTGCTGAACCAGGCCGGGCGGTCCCACGCCCGCGACGCGGCCGCCCGCGCGGCCCTCGGCCGGGCGCGCGACGTCTGGACGATGTGCGTGGCGGCGGGTCTGGTCTCGGCGGGGCTGGCCGCCTCG
>JAHJYN010000072.1 GCA_018826885.1 Alphaproteobacteria bacterium
CCGAGAAGAACAGGTTCTGACGCTTGGCCGGGATGCGGCTGACGATCTGGCGGATCGGCTTGATGAAGCCCAGGTCCAGCATCTGGTCGGCCTCGTCGAGGACGAAGATTTCCGTGGCCGACAGGTCGAGGTTCTTTTGCTGGATATGGTCCAGCAGGCGACCGGGCGCGGCCACCAGAATGTCGAGCCCCTGATTCAGGGCGCGCTCCTGACCGCCGTATTTCACGCCGCCGAAGATCACGGCGACGCGGAAGCCCAGATGCTTGCCATAGGTCTTGAAGCTCTCGGCGATCTGCGAGGCCAGTTCGCGCGTCGGCGACAGCACCAGACAGCGGGTCGTGCGGGGCAGGGGGGCGACGCGGTTGGCCGCCAGCCGGTGCAGGATCGGCAGGGCAAATGCCGCCGTCTTGCCGGTACCCGTCTGGGCGATGCCCAGCAGGTCGCGGCCGGTCATCACATCGGGGATGGACTGGGCCTGGATCGGCGTCGGGGTGGTGTAGTTTTCAGAGGCCAGCGCCTGCAGAAGGGCCGGGTTCAGCCCCATGTCCGCAAAGGTTTTCGGCAGGGCCTGGGTTTGGGGGGCCTGGGTTTGGGTCGTTGCGTTCATTACGCGTGTGTCTTTCGATCACCGGAGCAGGATGCATCTTGGACACGCCGGACCATCGGACCGGGGGTGCGCGCATCCTCGCCTCCGGTCCGGCATCAGGCCGGAAGGGAAGTTTGGGTGCCGCCCCCGCGTGACGGGCGACCATGAATGTCAGAAGATGATCCGGTTGCAGCCAGGAAGGTTCTGAAAACAGAACCCCACGCGTCGGGCGCAGTTCGGGTATCGCAAGAGGCGACGACGGGGAGATGGGCCCGGAACATGGCCAAGTCAAGGCACCGGGCCGCGATTCGTGTGCATCTGCGAAAAGCCCTCGACTTACGCCGGGTCATCACGGAATGTTACAAGCGCCCGAAGCAGCCGGAGACTTGCCCATGCCCGTCCGTGCCGACCTGACCGTCGCCCCTGTCCTTGCGGCCTTCGTGGAGGATGAGGTTCTGCCGGGTCTGGGCATCGATGCCGACGGCTTTTGGCAAGGCGTGCGCGGCATTTTCGATTGGGCCGTGCCCAAGAACCGGCGCCTGCTGGCCGTGCGCGACGACCTTCAGGCCCGCATCGACAGCTGGCACGTCGAGCGCAAGGGCCAGCCCTATGATGTGGCCGCCCAGCGCGATGTCCTGAAGCAGATCGGCTGGCTGGTTGACGCGCCGGCCCCCTTCACCATCGGCACCCGCAATGTCGATGCCGAGATTGCCACCCGTGCCGGGCCGCAACTGGTGGTGCCGGTGCTCAATGCCCGCTTCGTGCTGAATGCCGCCAATGCCCGCTGGGGCAGTCTGTATGATGCGCTGTATGACACCGATGCCCTGGGCGACCTGCCGCCGGCGGGCGGCTATGATGCGGATCGGGGCGCCCGCGTCGTCGCCCGCGCCAAGGCGTTCCTGGACGAAGCCCTGCCTCTGGTCGAAGGCTCGTGGACAGACCTCAGTGACCCGCATCAGGGCATCGCCCTGCGCGACACCGGCCAGTATCTGGGCCAGACCGAGCGGGGCCGCCTCTTCCGGCACAATGGTCTGCACATCGAAGTGGTGTTCGACCCCGACCACCCGATCGGGCGCACCGATCCGGCGGGTATCGCCGATGTGATGCTGGAGTCGGCCCTGACCACCATCGTCGACCTTGAGGACTCGGTCGCCTGCGTCGATGCCGAGGACAAGGTCGCGGCCTACCGCAACTGGCTGGGCCTGATGAAGGGCGATCTGGCCGAAACCTTCGACAAGGGGGGCAAGACCCTCACTCGCCGGCTCAATCCGGATGTCGCGTATGTCGCGCCGGACGGCACCGAGGCCACCCTGCCGGGCCGGTCGCTGCTGTTTGTGCGGAACGTCGGCCACCTGATGACCACGCCGGCCGTCCTGCTTCCCGACGGGGCCGAGGCGCCGGAAGGCATTCTCGACGCCATCCTCACCAGCCTGATCGCCCTCTATGACCTGCGCGGGACGGGCCCCTTCCGCAACAGCCGCGAAGGCTCGATCTATATCGTCAAGCCGAAGATGCACGGCCCAAACGAGTGCGCCTTCACCGACCGGCTGTTCAATGCGGTCGAGGACCTGTTGGGGCTGGAGCGGCACACGATCAAGGTCGGGGTGATGGACGAGGAGCGGCGCACCTCGGCCAACCTTGCCGCCTGCATCCACGCGGTGAGGGACCGGATCGTCTTCATCAACACCGGCTTCCTCGACCGCACGGGCGACGAGATCCACACCCTGATGCAGGCCGGTCCGGTGGTCCGGAAGGGCGAGATCAAGTCCAGCACCTGGATCTCCGCCTATGAACAGCGCAATGTCGCGATCGGCCTGCAGTGCGGCCTGTCGGGCCGTGCCCAGATCGGCAAGGGCATGTGGGCCGCGCCTGACCGCATGGCGCAGATGCTTGAGGAAAAGGCCGCCCATCCGAAGACGGGGGCCAATACCGCCTGGGTGCCGTCACCGACGGCGGCGACCCTGCACGCGCTGCACTATCACCAGACCGACGTCTTCTCCGTCCGCGCGGCCATGGGTGACGCCACGCCTCGCCCGCTGGAGGACCTGCTGACCCCGCCGCTGGCCGAGGGCCGCAACTGGAGCGCCGAGGAGATCGAGCAGGAGCTGGACAACAACGCACAGGGCATCCTCGGCTATGTCGTCCGCTGGATCGATCAGGGCGTGGGCTGTTCCAAGGTGCCCGACATCCACGACATCGGCCTGATGGAGGACCGTGCGACGCTGCGGATCAGCAGCCAGCACATGGCCAACTGGCTGCTGCATGGCGTCTGCACACCGGAGCAGGTCGAGGCCGCGCTGCGCCGCATGGCGGCCAAGGTCGATGCCCAGAATGCCGGCGACCCGCTGTACCGGCCCATGGCGCCGGACTTTGACGGCAGCCTCGCCTTTGCGGCCGCCCGCGCCCTCGTGTTCGAGGGCACGACCCAGCCCAACGGCTACACCGAACCCCTGCTGCACCGCTTCCGCCAGCAGGCAAAGGCGCGAGGCTAGCGCCCCGGCTCACCCGCGTCGTCCATCCGGGCGACGGCCTCACGCATGAGGCTGACGATACGGTCGGGGGATGGGGTCTGCTGGTTCATCATCCCGTCGAGCACGGTTTTCAGGGCCGGTGTGATCCGGGCATTGGCCATGACCCAGTCGCCAAACAGGCGCTGCTCAACGGGATCGCGTCCGAAAATGACGATGTTCTTGTGGCGGGCATCCATGGCCAGCCGCCGGAGCAGCCCGTCGATGGCGTCGCCCGGGCCCTCGATGACCTGGATGAACCGGCCCTCGTGCGCCGCCAATGCGCCGGTCAGTCCGTCGCGAGCGTTGTTCCGACCCGACTCCGCCAGGATGGTCGCCATATTGAGCAGATTGTCCGTATGGCCGGTGGCGGTGCTGCCATAGACCAGTCGTTCCAGCTTCGCCACGCACGCTCCGTCGATCAGTTACACGTGAGCGCCCGGCCGGGCAGGGCGCCCCTAAGGAAAACAGACGTTGTCCGGGGGAGTTCCCTCGTGACCCGGACGACCAACGGTCGCAGCTGTGGCGGCTCTAGAGCTCGCTCCCCGTGCGCCACAGGCCGCGGACCAGCGGCTCGATCAGATACTGCAACATCGTCCGGCGGCGCAGTACGATAACCACCTCGACCGGTGAGCCCGCCCGGATCGAGTCAGCGCCCCGACCCAGCTTGGCCAGTTCCTCGGGCGGCACCACGATCTCGGCGCGGAAATAGCGGTTGTTCGAGCCTTCCTCGGTAAAGCTGTCGGCCGACAGCAGCTCGACCCGCCCTCGCAGTACGGGCGGGTTGGAGGTTCGCAGGCCCGGAAACTTCACCTCGGTCAGCAGGCCGACGCGAAGATTGTCGATATCGTTCGGGTTGATACGGGCGACGATCACCTGCGAGGCATTGGACGGTACGATCTCCATCAGCGTCTGGCCGGCCTGGATCACGCCGCCGGGCGTGAAGATGGTCAAACCGACGACCTGGCCCGACACAGGCGCCCGCACGCGATTGCGCTCGATCTGGGCCCGAACCTCGGTCAGCCGGGGCTGAAGCTCGTTCAGCTGCACCTCGACCGCGCGCAGCTGTTCGGTGACATCCTCGTCCATGTCGGTGCCGACACCGGACATCTGCAGCCGGGCCTCGCCCATGGCTTCGTTGGCGCGGGCGATCTCGGCGCGCAGCGAGCCGGCTTCGCCATCCAGCGCCGCGGCCTGACGCTCCAGCGCCCGGACCCGGCTGATGGGGGCATAGCCCTGCTCGGCCAGGCTGCGCACATCGGCCAGCTCTTCCTCGATCAGCCGCTTCTGTTCCGCATTGGCCACCAGCTGGCGCTCATAGCCCGAGACCTGCTGCTGCAGCTGGCTGACGCGCTGGCCCAGTACGCCGCGCTCGGTCGAGCGGCCGCTGCGCCGGGCCGCAAATTGTTGTCGTTGAAGGGACATGGCCTCATCGGCCAGGGCCTGATCGCCCGGGCTCATGGCCGCAAACTCGGGCGGGACGGGAATGGTGCCCAGACCGTTCCGTTCGGCCTCCAGTCGGGCTCTTTGTGCCAGCAGGGCCACGACCTGACCGGTCAGGCCCCGTTCGGTGGCGGCCAGTTCTCCACCGGCGACCTCGATGAGGATCTGGCCGGCCTCGACCGTGTCGCCCTCGGCCACGTGCAGGGCGCTGACCACACCGCCATCACGGTGCTGGACAGCCTGCCGGTTGCCCGAGACCGAGACCTGCCCACTGGCAAAGGCGCCGGCATCCAGCGGCGCGAACGCCGCCCAGCCGAGGAACAGGACAAAGAACAGCGCGATGATGGCGCCGCCGACCAGCAGTTCGCCGCGGGGGGAATCGTCCGGCCCGTCAGGTCCTGCGTCGACCGGGGGCTTCTCGGGCGTGACAGGCGCGGCGGGAGGCCGGTCCAGATCGGGAAAGTCGGTCTGGCTCATGCCGACTGCGCCCCCGGCGGAGGCACCACGGTCGGCCTCGCCCGTCCGGGGTTCAGCCGCATCATCACCTCGTCGCGCGGCCCCTCAATCTGGACCGTGCCTTCGCGCAGCATCAGCAGGCGATCGGCGATGCCCAGGACGCCGGCCCGGTGCGCCACCATCAGCACCGAAGCCCCGCGCGCCGTGGCGCCCTTGATCGCCTGGGTCAGGGCGGCCTCGCCCTCCTGATCCAGATTGGCATTGGGTTCGTCCAGCACCAGAATGACCGGGTCGCGATAGAGCGCGCGCGCCAGGGCCACGCGCTGCGACTGGCCGACCGAAAGGCCCGCACCATTGTGGCCCAGAATGGTGTCATAGCCGTTCGGCAGGCGCAGGATCATCTCGTGCACCCCGGCCGCCTTCGCCGCCGCAATGGCTTCGCGGTCGATCTGCTCGGGGTCCGTGCCCAGCGCCGAGCGGAACCGCGAGATATTGTCCTTCACCGATCCCGAAAACAGCCCCGGCACCTGGGGCAGATAGCCGATGTGTTCGGCCAGGGTATCGCCCTCGCGGGCATCGTAATCGGCGCCGTCCAGCCGAACCGATCCTGCAGTCGGCGGAATGGCCCCGGCGACCACACGGGCCAGCGTCGTCTTGCCCGATCCGCTGGGTCCGATCACGCCCAGGACCTGGCCGGGTTCCAGCGACAGGGTGATGCCGCGCAGTTGCGGCGTCTCGCTGCCGGGCAGGCGGACGGTCACCTGCTCCAGTCCCAGACGGCCTTCCGGCGCGGGCAGGGTGGTCACGACGCGGTCAACCCGGGCCGTGGCGGCGAACAGCTCGATCAGGGTCTTCCATGACGCCTTGGCCTGAACCAGCGTGGGCCAGGCGCCGACCATCTGCTCGATCGGCTGGACGGCCCGCGTCAGCAGGACCGAGGCCGCGATGATGGAGCCCGCAGAGATATGTCCCTGAACCGTCAGCAGCGCCGCCAGCCCCAGCGAGGCCGACTGCAGCATCAGCCGCAGGAATTTGATGATGCCGGTATAGCGCCCGCCGGTGAACTGGGCTTCGACCTGCCGCGCGGTGGCGACCTGTCGTTGCTGCACCTGAAGGGCGATGCCCGCCTGCCGCATGCCGAGGGCGCGCACCACCTCGGACTGTCCGGCCATGCTTTCCTGCGCGGCGTAGGCGGCCTGGGAGTCCTTCATCGCCTGATTGAGACGCGGGCGGCTGTCGCGCTCGTTCAGCACCGCCAGAATGAACAGGATGATGGCACCGGCCAGCGTCAGAGCGCCGAGGGCCGGGTGCAGCAGGAAACAGCAGCCGATGTAGATGGGCGTCCAGGGCGCATCGAACAGCGACAGGACCCCCTGTCCCGACACAGCCGTGCGGACATGGTCGAACTCGCGCAGCACCTGACTGCCCGGCGACTGGGTTTGCAGATCCACGACCCGCCCCAGCAGGCGACCGACCAGCAGCCGGTCCAGTCGCAGTCCCGCGCGCACCAGCAGCCGCGTCCGCAGCCAGTCCAGCAGGGCCAGTGTGGCGAGGGCGAAAACGGCGATGGCGCTGACCAGCAGCAGGGTCTGCAGCCCACCGGTGGGTACCACCCGGTCATAGACCTGCAGCATGTAGATGGTCGGCGTCAGGTACAGCAGGTTCACCAGCGCACTGAACACCGCCGCCCAGACAAGGTGGGGCCGGCACGCCTTCACGGCTTCGACGAGAGGTTCGGTCCCGGGCTTCCGGGGGATCAGGTCGTTGAACACGCGCAACTCAGGGGTTCGGTCGACACTCGACCGGGCAGGGCCTTAGTCTAGCCATCGAATGGTGACGGAGATAGGGCCCAGGCGGCATGGGGCCGTCGCAGCCGGGGAGACTGAACCCATGCGCGGATTTCGACCGGGATTTTGCGGACTGGCTGTCCTGATGCTGGCGGCCGGCGCCTGTACGGCGGCCGAGACCGATGCCGCGGCCCTTTCAGGAAACACAACCATGTCTGATGCTTCATCCTCCGCCGCTCAGGACGCGGGGCCGCTCGGTCCGGACACCGTCAGCGGCTTCTGGGCCCTCCAGGCCTCGGACAGACCGGACGAGCGGGGCTGTCGCATCGCCTTGCAGAAGACCGGACAGGGCGGAGTCTATGGTGTCTATCTGGAAGGGTGTGAGAGCACCGCCCTTGCGCGTGTCGCGGGCTGGCGTGTCCTCGACGACGCTGTCGTCCTGCTGGACGCTGGCGGCGAGCCGGTTTTGCGCTTCCGCCGTGCCGGAGCGGACCTGCTGGAGGCCAGTTCCGGTGGCGTCACCTATCGCCTTGAGCCCGCCGCCATGATGTGACGGCCGGGGGCTAGTGCAGCCCCTCGCCGTGCTGGGTGACATCCAGCCCCTCGATCTCCTGCTCGCGCGTGACCTTCAGGCCGGTGGTAAAGCGGCAGATCATCAGCACGACAAAGGTGCCGACCGCGCTCCACGCGATCACGGCCAACAGGCCCAGCGCCTGATTGAGGATCGAAGCGCCCTCGGCGACCGGATTGATCGCGGCGGTGGCGAAGACGCCGGTCAGCAGCGCGCCGACGATCCCGCCCATGCCGTGCACCCCGAAGGCGTCCAGACTGTCGTCATACTTGAGCGCGCGCTTCAGCCAGACCGCGCCGAAATAGCAGGCCGGACCCGAGATCGCCCCGATCAGGAAGGCGCCCTTGGGGTCGACCAGCCCCGCCGCCGGCGTCACGCCCACCAGACCCCCGACGATGCCGGACAGCAGACCCAGCAGGGTCGGCTTCTTGTGGTCGATCCACTCCACCACCATCCAGCCCAGGGCCGCCGCCGCCGCAGCCAGAATGGTGTTCAGCGCAGCCACGGCGGCGATGCCGTCCGCCGCCCAGGCCGATCCGGCGTTGAAACCCAGCCAGCCGACGAACAGCAGCCCGGTGCCGATCGCGGTCAGCGACAGATTGTGGGGCGCCATATTGTCCCGGCCAAAGCCATGGCGCGGCCCCAGCACCAGCGCACAGACCAGACCCGCGACACCCGCATTGACGTGGACCACGGCGCCACCCGCAAAGTCCAGCACGCCCATACTGCCCAGATAGCCGCCGCCCCAGACCTGATGGCAGATCGGGGCGTAGACGATCAGATGCCACAGGCCGAAGAACAGCAGGGACGCCGAAAACTTCATCCGCTCGGCAAAGGCCCCGGCGATCAGGGCCGGGGTGATGATGGCAAAGGTCAGCTGATAGGCGATCCACAGGAACTCGGGCAGGCCGGGCGACAGGCTGTGCGCCGTTGCGATGCCGACCCCGTCCAGAAAGGCCGCGTCCAGTCCGCCGATCAGCCCGTTGATGGCGTCCGGCCCCTGCCCGAACGACAGACTGTATCCGGCGACGAACCACAGCACGGTCACGATCGCCAGCGCTGCAGTCGATTGGGCTACCGTGGCCAGCAGGTTCTTGCGCCGCACCATCCCGCCGTAGAACAGCGCCAATCCCGGCAAGGTCATCAGCAGGACGAGAGCGGTCGAGGTCAGAATCCAGCCGGTCGCGGCAGGGTCGATCTCAAGGGCGGCCTGATGGGCCAGAAGCGGGGAGGGGGTCATGGCTGGATCCGGGAGGCTCAGGGAGGAGGCGGAGAGGCCGCTTCGACTGAACCCGACCCCCGGAACCGGATAGGAGACTATTGCGGCGCAATAGGCAATTTCTTTCGTGTGCGGTGCAATATTGGCTCCATCATGCGTCGGTTGGACCAGACGGTCAGGCGATCGCACAATTCCACCCGACAGCTTCGCGCCTGCGTAAGGGGCTGCCAAACCTTACAGATTCGCAATGTTGCCGCCCTTTGCGAGGCCGAAGCCACGGGTTAGGACTTTGTCGAAGGCCTCTGTCTGGAGGCTGAACACAGGGGTGTATCCATGAAACCGTCCACGCTTCGCCGCTATCTGATTGCCGGCGCCTGCCTCCCGGCCCTCCTCGCGACCGCCGCCCAGGCCCAGTCGACCGACCTGCGGCCCGACCCGCACGCCGTCGTGCCCGCCACCGCCGCCGAGGCCGGCGCGGCCCTTCAGGACTCCGCCCTGCCGGCGCTGCCGGATGTGGACATCCCCTACGCCCGCTTTGTTCTGGACAACGGTCTGACCCTGATCGTTCACGAGGATCGCAAGGCCCCGATCGTGGCGGTCAACATCTGGTATCACGTCGGGTCGAAGAACGAGCCCGAGGGCCGGTCGGGCTTTGCCCACCTGTTCGAACACCTGATGTTCAACGGGTCGGAGAACTTCAACTCGGACTTCTTCAAGGCGACCGAGCTGCTGGGCGCGACCGACCAGAACGGCACGACCAACAACGACCGCACCAACTATTTCCAGAACGTCCCGACCAGCGGCCTTGATGCCATGCTGTGGCTGGAAAGCGATCGCATGGGCCACCTGCTGGGGGCCGTTGACCAGGCCCGCCTGGATGAGCAACGCGGCGTCGTCCAGAACGAGAAGCGCCAGGGTGAGAACCAGCCCTATGGCCGTGCCTGGAACGCCATCACCTTCGCCACCTACCCGGACGATCACCCCTACGGCCACACCGTCATCGGCGAGATGGCCGACCTCGACGCCGCTGCGCTCGAGGATGTGCAGGACTGGTTCCGCAGCTACTACGGCCCGGCCAATGCCGTCATCGTGCTGGCCGGCGACATCAGCCCCGAAGAGGCCCTGGCCAAGGTCCAGCACTATTTCGGCGACATTCCCCCGGGACCGCCGGTCACCCAGCCGGCCCGCATGATCGCCCGCATGGAAGGCGAGCAACGCGAGGTCATGTATGACCGCGTCGGCCAGCCGCGCCTCTACAAGGTCTGGAACGTCCCGCCCGCCGGCGAGGCCGATACCGACCACCTCGGCCTGCTGGCCCAGGTCCTGACCTCGGGCCGCAACTCGCGTCTCTACAAGCGCCTGGTGTTTGACGACCAGATCGCCACCAACGTCGGCGCCTTCGTTTCGGAGGGCGAAATCGGCAGCCAGTTCATGATCATCGCCACGGCCAAGCCGGGCCAGGATCTGGCCGAGATCGAAGCCATCATCGACGAGGAAGTGGCCCGCCTGCTGGCCGATGGCCCGACCGCCATCGAGCTGGAACGCGCCCGCACCTCGACCGGCTCGGGCTTTGTCCGGGGCCTCGAGCGTATCGGCGGCTTCGGCGGCAAGTCGGATCTGCTGGCCGAGGGCGAGGTCTATCACAACGACCCCGGCGCCTGGCGGGCCAGCTACCAGCGCGTACTGGACGCACGTCCGGCCGATCTGGTTGCGGCGGGCCGCGAATGGCTGATGGACGGCTCCTATACGCTGGAAGTCCTGCCCTTCCCGGAATACGCCGCCGCCGCGACCGGCGCCGACCGTTCGCAGATGCCGGCCGTGACCGAGATGCCGATGGCCGGCTTCCCGGACTTCGAGCGGGTCACCCTGTCGAACGGCCTGCAGGTCATCCTGGCCCCGCGTTCCGGTGTGCCGACGGTCAGCATGAACCTGATCGTCAACGCCGGATCGGTGGCTGAGTCCGCCGACAAGAACGGCCTCGCGGTCCTGACCCCGGCGGTCATGACCAATGGCACGGACACCCTGGACGCCCTCGAGATCAGTGATCGCCAGCAGTTGCTGGGCGCCACCCTCGGGGCCGGGTCGACGACCGACTACACCACGGTCAGCATGACGGCGATCGAGTCCCGTCTGGCCCCGTCGCTGGACCTGTTCGCCGACGTGGTCATGAACCCGGCCTTCCGCGAGGAAGACTTCGAGCGGGCCCGGATTCAGCAGGTCTCGGGCATCCAGCAGTCGAACCGTAACCCGGGTGCCATCGCCAACCGCGTGCTGGCCGACGCCCTCTACGGTGACGACAGCCCCTATGGCCGCTCCAACTCGGGCTCGGAAGCCACCGTTCAGGCCCTGACCCCGGCCGACGCCCAAGCCTTCCACGACACCTGGTTCCGCCCCGACAACGCCACCCTGGTGGTGGTCGGCGACACGACCATGGCCGAGCTGGTTCCTCAGCTGGAACGCGCCTTCGCCGACTGGGACGCGCCGGCCTCGGCCCTGCCCCAGCGGGCGGGTGTCGGCACGCCGCCGTCCTACAGCCAGCCGCAGGTGCTGATCGTGGACCGTCCCGGCCCGCAGTCGATCATCATGGCCGGCCGCCTCGTTCCGGCGCTGGATCCGACGACCGAGCCCAATATCACCGCCATGAACACGGCGCTGGGCGGGGCCTTCACCAGCCGGATCAACATGAACCTGCGCGAGGACAAGGGCTGGTCCTATGGCGCCGGTTCGGGGATCCGTACGACGCCGGGCGAGCGCCTGTTCCTGGTCTCGACCGGGGTACAGGCCGACCGCACGGCCGACAGCCTGGTCGAGATCGACAACGAGCTGTCGGGCATTGTCGATGGCCGCCCGGTCACGACCGAGGAACTGGGGGCCCACAAGGCCAACCTGATCCAGGGCATGGCCGGCGACTGGGAGACCAATGGCTCGGTGGCCGGGGATCTGGTCCAGATGGTCGTCTATGGCCTGCCGGACGACTACTACGACCAGCGCACTGCCGGTCTGGCCGCTACGACCCCGGCCTCGGTTTCGGCCGCGGCGCGTGACGTGCTGGGCGACGGCCCGACCGTCTGGGTCATCGTCGGCGACCGGGCCGCGATCGAGCCGAAGATCCGCGAGCTGGGTCTGGGCGAGGTCCGCGTGGTCGACATCAACGGTGATCCGGTCGAATAGACCCTTCTCCGCGTGAAGGTTCAGGGGGCGGCGTCCATCCGGGCGCCGCCCTTTGTCATGGCGCTTCCCTCCGCCTAGAAGGGGCCATCACGCCCGAGGAGTTCCCATGACCGCGCCGCTCAACCTCTGCCACTGGATCAACGGCAAGCGGGTCGAGGCCGACCGGCCCTCGGTGCGGACCAACCCCTCGGACACGAACGAGGTCGTCGCCCACCTGCCGCAGGCAGGCCTGGCCGAGGTCGAGGCCGCGGTCAGCGCCGCCCGGGGCGCCTTCGACGGCTGGTCCGGCGCCTCGCCCGAGGTGCGGGCCGACATTCTGGATCGTACCGCCGCCCTGCTGCTGGAGCGGCGCGAGGCGCTGGGTCGGCTGCTGTCGCGCGAGGAGGGCAAGACCCTCGCCGAGGGCATCGGCGAGGTGGCCCGCGCCGGGCGGGTGTTCCGCTATTTCGCCGGCGAGGCCCTGCGCCTGCATGGCCAGACCGTGGCCTCGGTGCGACCGGGCGTCGAGGCCGGGACGCGGCGCGAGGCCGTGGGCGTGTTCGGCCTGATCACCCCGTGGAACTTCCCCGTGGCCATCCCGGCATGGAAGGCGGCGCCGGCGCTGGCCTTTGGCAATACGGTGGTGATGAAGCCCGCCGGTCCGACCCCCGCCATGGCCGAGGCGCTGGCGGCCATCCTGCACGAGGCAGGCCTGCCGGACGGGGTCTTCAATCTGGTCATCGGCCGCGGCGATGTCGGTCAGGCCATGGTCGACCATGCGGGCATCGACGGGATCAGCTTTACCGGCTCCCAGTCGGTCGGCGAGGGGGTGGCGCTGGGCTGCGCCCGCCGTCAGGCCCGGGTGCAGATGGAGATGGGCGGCAAGAACCCGCTGGTGATCCTGAACGATGCCGATCTGGACCGGGCGGTCGAGGTGGCGCTGGACGGCGCCTTCATGTCGACCGGCCAGCGGTGCACGGCCTCGTCGCGCCTGATCGTCGAGGACGGCATCCATGACCGGTTCGTCGCCGCCCTGGCCGAGCGGGTCGCGGCGCTCAAGGTCGGCCATGCGCTGGATCCGGACACCAAGATCGGCCCCGCCGTGACCGAAGCCCAGCAGCAGGGCGACGAACGCTATATCGAGATCGCCACCGGTGAGGGCGGACGGATCGTGGCCGGCGGCGGCAGGCCGCAGGTGTCGACCCCCGGATGGTACGTCCAGCCCACCCTGATCGCCGACACCACGCCCGAGATGCGCATCAACCGCGAGGAGGTGTTCGGCCCGGTCGCCTCGGTGATCCGCGTCGCCGATTTCGAGGCGGCGCTGGCGGTCGCCAACGGCACCGAATTCGGCCTGTCTGCCGGGGTCGTGACCCAAAGCCTGAGGTCCGCATGGGAGTTTCAGCGCCGCGCCCGGGCCGGCATGGTCATGGTCAATCTGGCCACCGCCGGCGTCGACTATCACCTGCCGTTCGGTGGCACGAAGAAGTCCAGCTACGGCCCCCGCGAACAGGGCTTTGCCGCCCAGGAATTCTACACCCAGGTCAAGACGACCTATATGTGGGTGTAGCGCCCGCGAAAAAGACCGTCTGAATGGTCTGAATGGTCTGAAATGGTGCCTCCTCCGGTGGCAGTTGCGGCAACCGGAGAGCATAGCGCACCCCCGGACCAGGGCGAGCAAGGCGGGGCGGCAAACCTATAAGACCCTGAGAGGTCGCTGCCTTATATCGAGACGCGCGCTTACCTCATCTCCTCCCCACGCGTGGGGAGGTGGCGCGGCGCTTGCGCCGTGACGGAGGGGGCGGCCGTACGGTCGCCGATCACGCCTCTGAGCCCGTCCACGACACCTGAAAAATTCATCCGCACATCGATTGCGGCGATCCGGATGACCTCTATTCCCTGCGAGCCTAGCCAGTGCGTGCGCCGGGCATCATGGGCGGCCGCTTCTTCTGATCCATGCGAGGTGCCGTCCACTTCGATCGCCAGCCTCAGGGATGCGCAGAAGAAGTCGATGATGTAGGGTCCGATCGGATGCTGGCGGCGGAATTTCGCGCCCAACTGTTGCCTGCGGAGGGCCGCCCAGAGCCGCGCTTCGGGTGGTGTCAGGGTCTGGCGCATATGTCGGGCCCGTTGGTGCGCTTCTGCATCCGCCATCTGTCTCCTCCCGGTGCCGCCCCCTCCGTCTCGACGGCTATCGCCGCCGATCCACCTCCCCAAGCGTGGGGAGGAGATGAGCAGTTGCCAAAGAAAAAGGGCCGGCGCTTGCGGGCCGGCCCTTGCAGTCGATGGGGAGGAAACCGCCTAGAAGCGGGTGGTCAGGCTGATCGAGCCGCTCTGGCCCAGGTCATAGGCATTGGCGGTGATGCGGTTGCCGAGTTCCTGGTACTCCAGATACTCCTCGTCCAGCAGGTTCCGGATCTCGATGCCCAGGCCCATGTCGCGGCCCATCCATTCGAAGTCCTTCCGATAGACGAAGTCCAGCATGATGCCGGGCTCCTGGATCAGGTCGGGCTCACCCGGGCGACCGCGGGCCGAGCTGCGCTCGGACACGTACGTCACCAGAATGGTCGCCTGCGAGCGGGCCACATCGTCTTCCCAGCCCAGTTGCAGGTTGGCCAGGTGTTCCGACTGACCCTGCATGCGGCTGCCGTCGATGATGTAGTCCGAAGCCGGGCGGGCAGCACCAAAGGCCGCCAGCGGGAAGACCACGTCGCCGGCTTCCACGTTCACCTCGGAGTCGGTGAAGGTGTAGTTGGCCTGGACCAGCCAGCGCTTGTTGGCCACGAAATCCCAGCTGTGGTCCGGCATTTCCCAGTACTTCTTGGCGTCGAGCTCGAAGCCCATCAGGGTCGCGTTCGGCGCATTGAGGTAGGTCTGCTGGAGCAGGTTGCCCTGTTCGTTGATCGAGGATTCGATCGGGTTCTCGATGTCCTTGTAGAAGACACCGCCGGTCACATACTGGCCGCGGGCGAAATACCACTCGACGCGGGCGTCCAGGTTCAGCAGTTCGGTATCCACCAGATAGGGGTTACCGAAGAACAGACGATCGTTGTCCGGGTCCTGGTACTGCTGCGGGGCCAGTTCGCGGAACTGCGGACGGCCGATGGTCTTGGACGCACCGAGACGCAGCTGCATGTCCTCGGCGAAGTTCCAGGTCAGGGTCGCCGACGGCAGCCAGTAGGTGTTTTCCAGCTGGGTCGGCTGGAACACCAGGACGCTGTTGAAGAGCTCGACCGGGGTGACGAACTGGGTGGCGTCCTCGTAGCGGACACCGGCCGAGACGCTGACCAGCGGGATGATCTCGGCCTCGACCTGCAGATAGGCAGCCTGGGTTTCCAGACCGGCTTCATAGGCCGCAGCGCCGCCCGAGGGCGTGATTTCCTGCAGCTCTAGCAGGTTGGGCCCGAGGTTGAAGTCCGAGAACAGATAGTCGACGCGGCTGTCCTGAACGTCCAGCGGCAGGCCGTTGGGCGCATAGAAGCGGAAGTCGCGGCGCTGGGCGTCACGGGTGTTGTCGCTGTACGCGATACCGCCGCGGACGGTCAGGTCGCGATAGTCCGACAGGGCGGTCGTCCAGGCGAAGTCGGCGCCACCGCTGAGGATCTCGTCTTCCAGCTCCGAAAAGCTGGTCGAGTTGCGCTGGGCTTCGGTGTCGTGGCGATAGACGCCATCCGGATCCAGACGATAGCGGATGACCTTTTCGTACGGGGCATCGCGCTCGGTCAGGGCATAGGCCCCGCGCCAGCTCAGCTCCAGATCGCCGTCCATCAGCCAGTGGGTACCGGCCAGCTGGCTGGTGAACAGGGTCCGTTCGAACCACTCGGTATAGTCGTCGCGCACCTCGCCCGAGCCGGGGGCGTCAAAGTCCACACCTTCGCGGCTGCGGGCTTCCTTGGTGACGTTGCGGACGTAGAGGTTGGTCCACTTCAGCTGGTGGTCCTCGTTTCCGAGGCTGAGACCACCGAGGAAGTTCAGGCCGATGTCGTTCTCGGTCGACACATAGTCATAGCTGGTCTGGACGACCAGCTGGTCGATATCGAGGCGACCCGCCTGCTGCAGGCCCGTGCGGGTCCGCCAGTTGTTGTCATAGCCGGCCACGAAGACGACGCCAAAGTCGACGCCGTTGCCGATATCCCAGGTGCGGCCGCCGGCGATGTCGAGACCGAAGTTGGGCTGGATATAGTCCTGGCTCTGCAGCAGGTTCAGCGGCGCATTGACGAAGTCGCGACCGATGGCCTGGATCTCGGCCGAGGTGAAGTCCGAGCCCGTGGCGACACGGTTGCCGGTGGCGATGGCGTCGGCCAGCATGCCGGGCACGTCGCGGGTGCCGTCGTCAAAGCCGGTGAAGTCCGTGCGCGACCCGTAATAGATCAGACCATCGCGGCCGGTCGTTTCGAGATTGCCGCCGATGCTGGTCGAGACGGTCAGGAAGGCTTCGCGCGGTGCGCTGATGGTCTGCAGGTCGATGACCCCGCCCCCGAACTCGCCGGGGTAGTTGGCCGAATAGGTCTTCTGGACGGTCACGCCCTCGAGCACCGACGACGGGAACAGGTCCAGCGGCACGACGCGCTGCAGCGGCTCGGGGCTGGGCAGGGGCGACCCGTTCAGCAGGGCCGAGGAGTAGCGCTCGCCAAGGCCGCGCACATAGATGAAGCGGCCTTCGACGATCGACAGGCCGGTCACCCGCGTCAGGGCGGCGGCGGCGTCGTCATCGCCCGTGCGCTGCAGGTCTTCCTGCGTCACGAACGAGGCGACCTCGGAGGTCTCGCGCAGGGGTTCGGGAATGTAGCGGCCCAGAACGACGATCTCGTCGACCTGGGTTTCGGCGAGCGGGTCCTGGGCAGGTGTTTCAGCCGGAACCGGGTCCTGCTGCTGGGCCATGGCCACGCCGGGCGCGATCAGCGCCGTGCTGGCGAGCAACAGGCCGCTCAATGTCAGGGAAAGCGTCTTCATGATCAGCGCCTCGAATAGGAAATATCGGGAAACGACGAATCGGGGCGGCGACGCTAAGGCCGCCGCCCCGACAGGCGCAGGTGTCAGCAGGTCGAGCCGGTGGCGATGCCGCAGGACCAGCCAGCGTACCAGGTGTCGGTCGAGTCACGCACGGCGCCGATGTAGGACGTGTCCGTGAAGTAGCCATTCACCGAGTTGACCGGGGTCGCGGCGACCGCGGCCTCATTGGCGCCGTTGATCACGCCGTTGAGGGTCGAGCCGCCGGCGCTGTTGTTGGCGCCCGTGGCGAAGATGCCCGAGGTGGCGGCGTCCTGGTTGCCGTCGGCCCGGAACGTCGTGCCGCAGGCCAGATAGACCGAGTTGAAGGTCGGGCCGTTGGCCACCGTGGCCGCATCGTCGATGTCGAAGCAGGTGCCCGAGGGCTTGGCGACGACCGAGTTGTACAGCTGCAGGGCGTGGCCGGTGTTCAGCAGGATGCCGTCACCGCCGGCGCCGTCCGTGCGGCCGATGACGGTCGCGTTGGAGACGATCGGACGGGTGAAGTAGCCGCTGGTGGCGCTGCCGGCGGCCGACGATTCGAAGCCACGGTCGCCGCGGGTCGGGGCCTGGCGAACGATCAGGAACTGGACGTTGCCGCGATAGCCGGTGTCGGTGTCGAAGCTGTCGTCGTCGTTGCCGGTCAGGATCACGTACTTCATGTTGACCGTGCCGCCGAAGGGCTCGATGCCGTCATCCGAGCTGTTGTGCACCTGGATGTATTCAATCGTCGTGCCATTGCCGACGCCGGCCATGGTGATGCCGTTCAGCTCATTGCCGGGCAGGATCTGGAAGCCCGAGTGCTGCAGGCGGAAATAGCGCAGACGGCCCGAGTTATCGGCCGCGGTGTTGCCGCCGTAGAAGGCGTTGGTGCCTTCGACCTGGGCTTCACAAGCGATGTTCGGAGCGGTCACACCGGCCGGGCAGGCGGCGATGGGCGCGCGGCCCAGGATGACCAGACCACCCCATTGGCCGATCGAGTCGACGCCGGTGGTGCCTTCAACCGACTGGCGGCTGGTGAAGACGACCGGGCTGGTCGAGGTGCCTTCAGCGAAGATCTGCGAGCCGCGGTTGACGACGATGTAGTCAAGGCCACCCGAACCGAAGATGGTCACGCCCGGCTCGACCGTCAGAATGCCCTGCTGGGCGCCGGCCAGCGGCGTGGCGGGGTTGGGTCCGCGATCCTGACCGACGTCCGTACGGCCCGAGACCGAATAGATGGTGCCGGCGCGGGCCGAGACGACCAGATTGCCGAGGATCAGGGCGGGCAGCTGGCAGTTGCGCAGCGAGGTGCCGCCAGCGGCCGTGATGGTGCCGACGTTGGCAAAGCCGGTCGGGCAGTCCGCCGCCGCGCCGCCGGTGCCGCCACCGCCGCCGCCGCCGGTGCC
>JAHJYN010000010.1 GCA_018826885.1 Alphaproteobacteria bacterium
ATCGTCGCCGCCCTGCGCGCCCAGAACGTCCAGGCCGCCGCCGGCGCCATCGGCCAGCCGCCGTTCGACACCAATGCCGCGGCCTTCCAGCTGCCGGTGCAGGTCGAGGGGCGCCTGACGGACCCGAATGAATTCTCCAACATCGTCATCAAGACCGATGCCGAGGGCCGGGTGACCCGCGTCCGCGACGTCGCGCGGGTTGAGCTGGGGGCGCAGGATTACGGCATCCGCGGCTTCTTTGACGGCGAGCGCGGTGTTGGCATGGCCATCATCCAGCAGCCGGGCGCCAATGCGCTGGGGACAGCGGATCGGGTCATGGCCGAGGTCGAGGCCATCCGGGCTGAGCTGCCGCCCGGCATGGACATTTCGATCCCCTATAATCCGACCGAGTTCGTCGCCGCTTCGGTCGAGTCAGTCGAACACACCCTGATCGAGGCCATCCTGCTGGTCGTGCTGGTGGTGGTGGTGTTCCTGCAGACCTGGCGGGCGGCGATCATCCCGATCGTGGCCATTCCTGTGGCGCTGGTGGCGACCTTCGCCGTGCAGCTGATGCTGGGCTATTCGATCAACTCGCTGAGCCTGTTCGCCCTGGTGCTGGCGGTCGGGATCGTGGTCGATGACGCCATCGTCGTCGTCGAGAACGTCGAGCGCTATATCCGCGAGGGTCTGGCCCCCAAGGAAGCCGCCTATCGCTCCATGCAGGAGGTCTCGGGCGCGCTGATCTCGATCGGTCTGGTGCTGGTTTCCGTGTTCGTGCCGACGATGTTCGTGCCCGGTATTCCCGGCATCTTCTATCGCGAGTTCGCCATCGTCATCACCACGGCCTCGGTCGTGTCGCTGCTGGTGTCGCTGACGCTGTCGCCGGCCATGGCCGCCATGCTGCTGAAGCCGCACACGGCGCATGACGATCATGCGCGCAGGCCCGGCGTGCTGGGCACGGGTCTGCACTACCTCGGTTATGCCGGGCGCAAGTTCAACGAGGGCTTTGACTGGCTGTCGGACCGCTACGGGCGACTGACGGCGCGGCTGATCCGCAAGCTGGCGCTGGTGTTCGGGGTCTATGCGCTGCTGCTGGTGGGGACGGGCTTCACCCTGTTCAACACGCCGTCCGGCTTCATTCCGGAGCAGGATCAGGGCTTCCTGATCGGGGTTGTGCAACTGCCGCCCGGGGCCTCGCTGGACCGGACGCAGGAGGTCATGGCCCGTGCCTCGCAGATCATCCGTGACACCGAGGGCGTGGACGGCGTCGTCTCCTTTGCTGGTCTGGACGGATCGAGCTTCTCGTTCGGGTCCAATGCCGCGACCATCTTCGTGCGCCTCGACGCCTTCGACGAGCGCAAGACCGCCGAACAGGCCGCGGCCTCGCTGGCCGGGGCCATTACCGGCGCGACCATGGGCATCCAGGACGCCAACATCTTTGTTATCGCCCCGCCCGCCGTGCAGGGCCTCGGCAACGGCAACGGCTTCCAGATGATGGTGCAGGACACCTCCGGCGCGGGCTATGTGCCGCTGGAAGGCGCCACCTTTGCCATGATGGGGGCCGCAGGCCAGGCGCCCGAGTCCGTCGAACAGGTCTTCTCGACCTACAACACCGGCTCGCCCCGGATCGCCGCCGACGTCGATCGTGACCGGGCGTTGATGATGGGCGTCCAGCCCGGCGATGTGTTCAACACCCTGGGGGTCTATCTGGGCTCGGCCTATGTGAATGACTTCAACTATCTGGGCCGCACCTTCCGGGTGACGGCGCAGGCGGAGCCCTCGGCCCGCGACGACATCGCCGATATCGCCGCGCTGGAGACCCGCTCGGCCTCGGGGGCCATGGTGCCGATCGGCTCGGTCGCCACCCTGCGCGAGGAAGCCGGTCCGTCGCGGATCGTGCGCTACAACCTGTTCCCGGCCGCCGAGCTGCAGGGACAGGCGGCGGCGGGCGTGTCCTCGGGCGAGGCCATCGCGCAGATGGAGGCGCTGGCGGAAGCCACCCTGCCCCCCGGTTTCTCGTATGAATGGACCGGTCTGGCGCTGCAGGAGAAGCAGTCCTCGGGCGGAGCCACCCTCGTGTTCGTCATGGCGGTGGTGTTCGTCTTCCTGGTGCTGGCGGCCCAGTATGAGGCCTTCACCCTGCCGCTGGCGGTCGTGCTGATCGTGCCGATGTGCATTCTGGCCGCCATGGTCGGGGTCAATCTGGCCGGGCTGGACAACAACATCCTGGTGCAGGTGGGGCTGGTGGTCCTGATCGCCCTGGCGGCCAAGAACGCCATCCTGATCGTGGAGTTCGCCAAACAGGCCGAGGACGAGGGGCTGAACCGCTGGGACGCCGCCGTGCGCGCCTCGCAGACCCGCCTGCGTCCGATCCTGATGACCTCGTTCGCCTTCATCTTTGGTGTGCTGCCGCTGATGCTGGCGACAGGACCGGGCGCCGAGATGCGTCAGTCGCTGGGAACGGCGGTGGTGTCGGGCATGATCGGGGTGACCTTCTTCGGCCTGATCTTCACCCCGGCCTTCTATGTCTTCATGCGGTGGGTGGCGTCGAAGCTGCCCGGTGCGAAGACCAAGACGGCCCATGAGCCTCAGCCTCCGGCCGCGACGACGGCCTCCATTTCGGGCCAGGGAGAAATCGTATGATCCGCCTGTCTTTCCTGCTGAAGGGGCGCGTCGCGGCCTCGGCGCTGGCGCTGGGGCTGACCGTCTCGGCCTGTGCCACCGCGCCGGTCGGCACCCCGCAGGTGCTGCCCGAAGCGACCGCCGGCGGCTTTGTCGCCGACACCGGTCAGGGCACGGTCAGCG
The DNA here is from genome assembly GCA_018826885.1 of Alphaproteobacteria bacterium. GTDB lineage: Bacteria > Pseudomonadota > Alphaproteobacteria > Caulobacterales > Caulobacteraceae > Brevundimonas. The sequence continues at coordinate 2,785 of JAHJYN010000010.1, forward strand.
CCCCGGCCCGCGACGACTGGTGGCGGCTGTACGACGACCCGCTGCTGGATGCGCTGGTGCTGCAGGCCCTGGGCAACAACAATGAGCTGGAGGCCGCCGTCGCCAATCTGCGCGTAGTGCGGGCCTCGCTGGGCGAAGCGCGGGCCGCGCGCCTGCCCTCGACCCAGCTGACCGGCGCCGGCAGCTATGGCCGGGCGGCCGCGACCACGGTTCCGGGCTCGGGCGGCCAGCCGCTGGATGAGTCCGAGACCTATGACGTCGGGCTGGACGTGGCCTATGAGATCGACCTGTTCGGGCGGGTGGGTTCGACCATCGCCGCCGCGCGCGCCGATGCCGGGGCCGCCGAGGCGGCGCTGGATGTGGTGCGCGTCAGCGTCGCCGCCGAAACCGCGCGGGCCTATACCGAGGTCTGCTCCGCCAATGTGCAGATCGCGGTGGCCGAACAGACCATCGACCTGCAGTCGCGGACGCTGGCGCTGACCGAGCGGTTGCTGGGCGCGGGATCGGGGACCGGTCTGGACGTGGCACGCGCCCGCTCGGCCGTGGCCTCCAGCCAGGCGGCCCTGCCCCCGCTGCGGGCGCAGAAGGACGCGGCCGTGTTCCGGCTGGCGACCCTGACGGGGGTGACCCCGCGCGAGGTGTCGCAGGCGGTCGTCGACTGTGCCGCCCCGCCCCGCCTGACCCAGCCGATCCCGGTGGGCGATGGCGCGGCCCTGCTGGCCCGCCGGCCGGATGTGCGCCGGGCCGAGCGGGATCTGGCCGCTGCCAGTGCCCGCGTCGATGTCGCGACCGCCAGCCTCTATCCCAGCATCCAGCTGGGCGGCTCGGTCGGGGCGACGGCCCTGGATCTGGGCGAACTGGGCGACGATGGCGCGTTGCGGTTCAGCGTCGGGCCCCTGATCAGCTGGTCCTTCCCCAATGTCGCCGTGGCCCGGTCGCGGATCGAGGCGGCGGGCGGTCTGGCCGAAGCGGCGCTGGCGCGCTTTGACCAGACGGTGCTGGTCGCCCTGCAGGAAACCGAGACGGCGCTGTCGGCCTATGGCCACGCGCTGGACAGGCAGCAGGCGCTGACGGTGTCGCGCGATGCGGCGGCCGAGGCGGCGCGGCTGGCCCGGGCGCGGTTCGACGCCGGGGCCGACAGCTTCCTGACCGTGTTGGATGCCGAGCGCACCCTGGCCCAGACCGATGCGGCATTGGCGCAGGCCGAGGCCCAGGTCGCGGACCTGCAGATCCAGCTGTTCAAGGCGCTGGCCGGCGGCTGGGCCCCCGAAGACCTTCAGGACTGACAAAAGAAGAGGCCGCCGGGGTGACCCGGCGGCCTTGAAAGTCGCGTCCAGGAGCGGACGTTCAGGTGGGGATCGGCCCTTCGTCAGAAGGTGTAGCGGGCTCCGATGAAGAACTGCCGTCCCGTGTGGTGATAGACCGAGGTCGACTGGCGATCGTCGTCGCCGACCCACTGGTGGTTTTCCTCGTCGGTCAGGTTGATGCCCTCGAAGCTGACGGTGACATCGTCGGTCAGCTTGAACGACGACGAGAAGTCGATGTTCAGCGTCTCCATCTTGCCTTCCAGGGCGTTGCCGTTCCGGCCCGGGACGTTCTGCAGATAGGCGTCGCGGTACGAGGCCGAGACCCGGGCCGAGAAGCGGTCATCCTCATAGTAGAGGGTGCCGTTGTAGGCGGTGGGCGACAGGGCCGCGAGGTCATTGGTCACAAAGGTCGAGCACAGGGCATTGGTACAGTAGTCGATCTCGGATTCGACATTCGTGTAGTTCAGCTGGACACCGAGGTTCGAGAACGGTCCCGGCAGGAAGGTGAACGGGGTCTGGAAGCTGACCTCGAAGCCCTTCAGCGGTCCCCCATCCGTATTCACCGCACTGGTCAGGGCGAAGATGGTGGTCGACGAACAGCTGCCCGTGCAGAAGCTGGGGTCAAAGGCCGACGGATTGAGCGCCGTCAGCTGGGCATAGGTCAGGTCCTGACGGATCACCTGGATGTAGGTGTCGATGTCCTTGTAGAAATAGGCGAAGGAAATCAGGCTTTCCGGCGCGAAATACCACTCCAGGGCCAGGTCGTAGGTCGAGGCCCGGAAGGGGTCCAGCTCCACATTGCCGATGGTGGCCGTGTAGTTGGGACCCGTCGCATTGAGCGAGGTGGTCGGCACCAGATAGTTGGCCCCCGACAGGGAGTTGTTGATCTGGGGCCGGGCCATGACCCGGGCGGCGCCGAAGCGCACCAGGACATCGTCGATCGGCTCATAGGTCAGGTTCAGCGACGGCAGGCTGTCCTGATACTCATGGGTGTCGAACACCAGGGTGCCGCCACCGGTCGAGCTGTAGCCCTCGGCATAAAGGCTGGTCCACACATGGCGCAGACCGACGTTGCCGCGGAACGGACGGCCGAAGACATCGGCGTCGAAGTCCGCCTGGACATAGAGGGCGAAGTCTTCTTCCTCGAGGAAGCGGTTGCCGCCCCGGGCGTTGCCAACCGTGATGCTGCCGAGGGTGAAGTTGCCGCCCGGAACGCTAGTGTCGCAGTTGCAGTAGATGTTGAACAGGTCGGCGATGGCGTTGAGGTCCGGAATGACCCAGGTCGAGTCATTGCCGGCGGGGCCAAAGCCACTGCCGAAACCGGTCAGCAGGGTCGTGATATCCGCCATGGTGACGCCACCCGGCAGCGCCGGAACAACGGTCTCGTCCGTACGACGGAATTCGTAGGACTCCGACGAGAAGGTCTTCCAATTGGCCCCCGTGCGCAGGGTTACGAACGGGGTGACGTCGAACTCCAGATCCCCCTGGAACGACTCGAAAATCGTATCGACGCCCTGGGGCCGGATACGGATTTCCGAACGCGGGACACTGGTGCCGATCGCACGCCAGCTCCACGCGGCCGGATCGGGGACGTTGAAGCCATAGTCGATCAGCGGCGTATTGGGGTTGCCGCGGAAGTCGAACGAATAGCCTTGGGTGTTCTGACGGTCGATCGTGACCGTCGTCTGGAAAGGGTTCTCATAGTTCGACTCGGCCCGACCGGCGAAGAACCGGCCACGGACGGTGTCGGAGAAGTCGTGCTCAACCGTGAAGCCGACCTGCAGGAACTGGGTCTCCAGTTGGTCGAAGCGGGCCTCGCTGCGGATGTCGACATTGTCGAACAGGCCATAGACCAGGGTGTTGTTCTCGACCACGGCGTCGCGGACGATAATCTGGGTCTGACCACCGGCGCCGGCATTGCGGCTGAAGGACAGCGACTCGAGGAAATGCTCCTCGCGGGTCGCGTCCAGCTGCGAATAGAGGACGTCCAGGCTGATCGTCGTCGAGTCGGCCGGTCGCCACTGCAGCGACCCCGTCAGGCCCAGACGTTCCTGATGGTGGGTCAGACGACCATAGCGCGGCAGGCGCGGGATGAAGACATTGGCCTGGTTGGCGGTCTGATAGGCCGCGATGTTCTCGGGCGTGTTCGTGGGACGCGGCAGGCCGGTCGCGCAGTTGGCCGCATTGGAGCCGTTCGAGCCGCTGTTACCCGGGTTCTGCGGCGCAAGACCGACGGGCGAGCAGAAGCCGCCCGAGCTGCCAGTACCGACGGCGGGGGCCCAGCGCACCGAGCTGAAGCCTTCCTCGAAGGAGTCGCGCTCGCTGTAGGCCACCGACAGCAGGGCGCCGAACTGGTCGCGGTCGCCGAAGGTGTTGCTGACCAGGAAGGCCGCGCGCGGGTTCCAGTTTTCGGACAGGTCGTTGTAGCCAGCCTGGACCGAGAAGGCCATGCGCGACCCCCGGAAGTCGAAGGGGCGAGCGGTCTGCAGGTCGATGGTGGCGCCCAGCGAGCCCTCTTCCGTCTCGGCGGCGGCGGTCTTGCGGACCTTGATCGAGTTGAAGAGCTCGGAGGCGAAGACGTTGAAGTCGAAGCCGCGGCCGCGGTTCGCCCCGCCCGAGGAGTCGGTGCCGCCGGTGGTGGCCTGGGCCTCCATGCCGTTGATGCGAGTGCGGGTGAAGTCGGAGCTGAGGCCGCGGACGGTCAGCTGACGGCCCTCGCCGGCGTCACGGTCGATGGAGACGCCCGGAATGCGCTGGATGGCCTCGGCCAGGTTGGTGTCGGGGAAGTCGGCGATGTCCTCGGCCATGATGACATCGACGATGCCGGCCTCATTGCGCTTGATGTCCAGCGCTGCGGCCAGGCTGCCGCGATAGCCGGTGACGATGATCTCATCGACCTCGGTCTCGGGCTCTCCCGCGTCCTGGGCGGCGACACTGCCGACCCCGAGACACAGCGCAAGCGCCATACCCGAACCACCGGCAAACAGATAACGGCGCAGCGACGCGCCCGAATTTTGACTGTGCAACATATGCCTCCTCCCAAGGACATACAGGACGCCGGAGGTTAGCCCCGGTCGATCTTTTATTGAGGCTCAATCCTGAACCTTGTTTTGACACCGGTGTCATGTCTAGATGCGAAAGTGAATGACACCGGTATCAATGGCGAGCGTAACCCGATGAACATCGAAATGGCAAGCCCCCTGTCGCGGTCGCTCTCGAGCGCCCGTCTCTGGCCGTCGGCGGGCCTCGGGGCGGCGGTCGTCCTCGCCCTCTGCGGCGTCATGAGCCCCGCCGGACGGGCGTTCGGTCAGGAGATGCCGGCGCAGGTGCTGGCCTTTCCCGGCGCCGAGGGGGCCGGACGATATGCGCTCGGCGGCCGCGGAGGCCGTGTGCTTCGGGTCACACACACAGGCGATTCCGGCCCCGGCAGTCTGCGGGCGGCGGTTGAGGCCGACGGCCCCCGGACCATTGTCTTCGACACCGGCGGCGTGATCCGGCTGGAGAGCCCGCTGGTCATCCGGCGAGGCCGGGTGACGGTGGCCGGGCAGACCGCGCCGGGCGGGGGAATCACCCTGATCGGCCAGCCACTGATCATCTCGGCCGATGATGTGATCGTCCGTCATATCCGCTCGCGACTGGGGGCAGAGACCCTGGTCGAGGCCGATGCCATTTCGGTCGAGCGGGGGCGCCGGATCATTCTGGACCATGTGTCGGCGTCGTGGTCGGTGGACGAGACCCTGTCGGTCGGCAGCCGCTATGACCCGCCTGACCGCGGCATCTATGATGTCACCATACAGAACTCCGTCATCGCCGAATCGCTGAACGCTTCGGCCCATGCCAAGGGCGACCATGGCTATGGCTCGCTGGTGCGGGGCGGGTTCGGGGCGCGGATCAGCTTCATCGGCAATCTGTGGGCCAGCCACCGGGCGCGGATGCCGAGGCCCGGCAACTACAACCCGCCCGAGGTCGATCCCGAAGGCCCCTATTTCGAGTTCCGGGGCAATGTCTTCTACAACTGGGGCGGCGGACAGGCGGGCTATAATGCCGACACCGACAGCGTCTCGACCTACGCCTTTGTCGGCAATGCCTATCTGCCGGGGCCGGATTCCACCGGGCGCTGGGCGTTCGAGGACTCCGACCCGCTGGCCGTCGCCTGGTTCGAGGCCAACCGGATGGACGGCGCCCTGCCCGACGATCCCTGGCAGCTGGTGAGAGACGACGGCGGACCCGGCACGCGGCTGACGGTGCGGCCCGACTGGGCAGGCGCTCCACCTGAAGACCCGGAGGCGTGGCAGGATCGCGTCCTGTCGACGGCGGGGGCCTCCCTGCCCCGCGATGCGGTCGATGCCCGGATCGTGGCGGGCGTGAGGGACCGGTCGGGGCGGATCATCGACAGCCCGGAGGCGGTCGGAGGCGTGGGCCAGATCGATGCAGGCGTGCCCTGGGTCGACAGCGACGGCGACGGCCTGCCCGACGACTGGGAAGCCGCGCACGGATCAGACCCTGCGGACCCCACCGACGGCGCGACCGACCCGGACGGCGATGGCCATACTCCGCTGGAAGACTGGCTGAACGCCCGGGCGGCCGGCAGGGGCGGCTGCTAGCGCGCCATCCAGCCGCCATCCACGGTCAGGATGGTGCCGTGGACATAGGCCGAGGCATCTGACGCCAGAAATACCGCCGCGCCCGCGAGGTCGGACGGATCGCCCCAGCGCCCGGCCGGGATTCGGGCGAGGATGTCGCGGTTGCGGCCCTCATCGGCCCTGAGCGCCTCGGTGTTGTTGGTGGCGAAATAGCCGGGTGCGATGCCGTTGACGTTGATGCCCTTGGCCGCCCATTCGCAGGCCAGCAGACGGGTCAGGCCCGCCAGACCGCTCTTGGACGCGGTATAGGACGGCACGCGAATGCCGCCCTGAAAGCTCAGCATCGAACAGATGTTCAGGACCTTGCCGCCCCGTCCGGCCCCGACCCAGGTGCGGGCCACGGCCTGGGAGAGGAAGAAGGCCGTCTTCAGATTGGTGTCGATGACCGCGTCCCAGTCTTCCTCCGAAAAGTCGAGGCTGTCGGCGCGGCGGATGATGCCGGCATTGTTGACCAGAATGTCGATGTCGCCGACCGCGTCGCGGGCCCTGGCCACCACATCGGCGATCGGCGCTGTGGTCGACAGGTCCGCCGGGACGGCGTGCAGGGCCCGACCCAGCGCCGCGACCTTTTCGGCTGTCTCGGTCGGGGCCGAACGGCCCACGGCGACGATGTCCGCCCCGGCGGCGGCCAGGCCCAGCGCGATGGCCTGCCCCAGACCGGTATTGGCGCCGGTGACGAGGGCGGTGCGGCCGGAGAGATCAAAGGACGGGGTCATGCGGGCAGGCCTCTGGGTGGGTTGTCACAGGCGGATTGTGTGCATAGGTAACCGGTGTCATAGTTCCATGCAAACGATGGAAGGGCGATGCCGCCCTGTCGTCGTCGTCCCCGACTATGAAAGCCGGACATCGGGATACTCCCTTCGCCCAGCCCGCCCGCGACCTTGAGGAAGACCATGAAAATCGCCCTGATCATCGAGAACAGCCAGGCCGCCAAGAGCGAGATCGTGCACTCCGCCCTGACCGCTGTCGCCGGGCCGCTGGGCCACGCGGTGCACCATTACGGCATGTATACGCCCGAGGATAAGGCCTCGCTGACCTATGTGATGAATGGCCTGCTGACCGGCATCCTGCTGAACTCGGGCGCGGCGGATTTCGTGGTCACCGGGTGTGGTACGGGCATGGGATCCATGCTGGCCTGCAACGCCATGCCAGGCGTGTTCTGCGGCCTGATCATCGACCCGACCGACGCCTTCCTGTTCGGCCAGATCAATGACGGCAATGCCATCTCCATGCCCTATGCCAAGGGCTTTGGCTGGGCCGCCGAGCTGAACCTGCAGGACTGTTATCGCAAGCTGTTCGAGGGCGAGCGCGGGCTGGGCTATCCGAAAGAGCGGGCCCAGATCATGGCCACCAACCGCGGCATCCTGAAGGAGCTGAAGGCGGCCACCAGCAAGGACATGCTGAGCGCGCTCAGGGCCGTCGACCCGGACCTGCTGAAGGCCGCCATCGCCGGCGAAAAGTTCCAGGAGCTGTTCTTCGCCAACGCCACGGACGAAGGCATCCGGGACTACATCCGGGGTGTGGTCGGGGGCTGAGGGCTCTGATCGTCAGCGCGAACTACGGGAGGTAGTATCCAACGTTGCACCAGGATTCCAAGGCTACACCCGTCACAGGATCAATGATCAGATTGATCACCTCACAACCACCGTGCACCGCATAGGGCAGTTGGGCTTCGTGGACGATGTGAGCCTTGGCTGGATATGGACCAAACGGACCCCCTGCCCTGACAAATACCGCCGCCACGACGGGTTCGCCTCGCGGCTCGGGCCAGCCAGGAGGAGGATCCAGAATAGTCGTGAAGGGTAGCTCATCCAGACTGTGGATACGCGGCGGGGAATAGAACCGGGCGTAGGCGTCCAGAGGGTACGCGCCGACTGGCAATCTGATCCCCTTCTCAAAGCGCGACACGTCATGCCGACTTAGCCCGGGCGTCGCGCACGACGCCAGATTCAAAACGACCATCAAGAGGCCAAAGGTTCTGATCATGCCGTCAGCTCACTGTCCGCCCTGACCGCCAGCCTGCGCGCGCGGCGGCGGGCGCGCCAGAAGGTGATGGGCATCACCAGCGTTCGCAGGATCGAAAACATGAAGGCGAGGCCATAGATGCGGATGCCGACCAGAAAGGCGTCGCCGCTGGGTGTGGCCGGGGTCAGGGGCTGGTCGAGGATGGCGCGGGTGACGGGCGCGAGGTTGTCCGGCCCGAGGAAGAACAGGAAATAGCCGATCGACCCGGCGATGCCCTCGCGGATGAAGACAGTAATGGCCTCCATCGTGCCGAGCGGGCCGACCAGGGTCTCCTGCACCGCCACGGGGGCGAAGGCATAGCTGGCGCCCAGCAGGGCGAAGATGATCAGGAACATGACTAGCCGCGCGGCATAGGCCCCGGACAGGAGGGCGACGGTCTGGCCGGGACGCAGGCGCTGGATCAGCGAGGCGCGCTTCAGGTCCCCGTCCTCCACGGCCGGGATCAGGTCGGGGAAGGTGGTCGACAGGATCGAGAGGAATTTCCCGATCAGGTCAGCCAGCACAATGGCCAGCACCAGCAGGAACAGCAGCGACGCTGCGGAAGGCTCGCGGACCAGCAGATTGACGGTGCTGGACGCGCCGAGGACGGCCACGATCGCCAGCAGGACGATCGACACGACCGAGCCCTCAATAATCTGGCGCAGCAGCTTGAACAGTCCCAGCATGGCGGCTCCCTCCCCCTCTGGATCGACGAACCCTAGCACACGACCTGTGGCCGGGCGGCCTCACCCCGCGAGGGCAGCGGTCGGATCAGGGCGCGACGGGCAGGTGTTCGGCGAGGAAGGCCTCCATGGCCTGCATGACGGCGACCTCCTCGCGGCGCTCCCAATCGGAGTGGCCGGCCTCTTCGAGGATCAGCAGCTCGACGTCGGCGCCGGCGCGGCGCAGGGCACGGTCCATGTCGCGAGACTGGGCCACCGGCACGACGTCATCGCGTTCGCCGTGGATCAGCAACACCGGCGTGGTCCATCCCTCAACGAGACGAACCGGCGAGACAGCCTCGAGCGCCGCGCGGTCCTCGCGGGGGTCGCCGATGGAGCGGACCCAGTATTCATAGCGATCCGTATCGTCGCCGGCTTCGCGACGCTCCCAGTTCATCATGTCGACCAGGTCGGACGGCCCCGCGATCGCGATGGCGCAGCGATAGAGGTCGGGCCGGGTCGCCGGTCCCATCAGGGCGGCATAGCCACCATAGCTGGCCCCGACGATGCAGATTCGGTCGGGGTCCGCGAGGCCCTGATCGATCAGGTGCTGGACGGCCGAGGTGACGTCGTCCTGCATCAGCCCGCCCCACTGGCGATAGCCGGCCTCGGCGAAATTGCGCCCCTGACCGCTGGAGCCGCGGAAATTGGGCTGCAGCACCTGATAGCCCCGGCTGGCAAAGAACTGCGTCCAGGTATCCCACTTCAGGTGATCGCTGGTCTCCGGTCCGCCATGCGGCATGACGATCAGCGGCGGCTTGTCGCCGTCGTTGGTGCCCGGCGGCTGGGTGAGATAGGCCGTCAGGGCCAGCCCGTCGGTGGCCGCGTAGTCGATCCGGCGCATCTGGCCGAGGCGGCCTTCCGGCAGGCCGGGGAAGACCGACCCCACCAGCTCCATCTTCAGGGCGTCGAGATCGAAGAGGTAATACTGTCCGGCATTCGCAGGAGAACTGGCCCAGATCAGCCATTTGTCGCCCGCTTCCGATTGGGACACGACCGACGCACTGAAACCCGCCCCGAAGAAGCGACGGATGCCGGCCATCACGCGCTCCTGTTCCGGGTCGATGAAATCGCAGCGGTAGACATCGGCCCAGTAGCATCCTGCGGCCAGACCCGAACCGTCTCCGTTCAGCACGATATCGGCCACGTCATAGGTGCCGTGCCGCCAGATGGCCGGGCCCATGGTCCGGGTGGCGAAATCAAACACATGGACGCCATAGGTGTCTTCAGGTGCGCCCTCCTCGGGTCGGACCGCGACATAGACCTGCGAGGGCTGGTCCGTCGGGCCGAGGAACCGGAAGCGCGGAAAATCGCGGATCTCGTCGCGGTGCAGGCGGAAGGTCTCGGTCCAGCCGCCATCCGCGTCCCGCGCCTGCATGACCAGCACACGGCCGCGGATACCCCGGTAGACCAGCCGCCCGACCACATCGCCCTGCTCGTCGGTCAGATAGCTGATCACCCGGGGGTCGCCCTCGACAATCAGCTCGGACTCACCCGACCGGACATCCACGCGCGCGACATTGAGGTCGCCTGACGCATCCATGTGCGTAATCAGGATGTGACCGGGCTGGTCGGGCAGGATGTCGAGCAGGTCGCCGGGCCTGCCGGCGCGGGCCAGCGGCCCCTCCAGACGCCGGATGTCGCCACCGTCGCGGGGAATGGCGAGCAGGGACCGGCCATAGTTTGCGGTGCGGATCGCGCCGTCGGCCTCGCCTCGATAGCGGGTCACCTCAAGTCGGGTGGCGCCAATGATCAGCAGGTCGTCGCCCTTCCATTCCACCCATTCGATATAGACGCCGCCAAATCGCTCGCGGGCCTGGGAGCCGAACAGGGCGCTGGTCTCGCCGGTAACAAGATCGCGGACGGCCAGGGTCGCGGTGCTGTCGTCCTGGGCGACATAGGCGAGGTAACGTCCGGAGGGGGACAGGCTGACGTGAGCCAGGGCCGGCCGTCGGGCAAACGCCTCGACGGGCAGAACCTGGGCGGTCGCAGGTGCGCCCGGCAGCACGGTCAGGGCGGCGAGCACCAGCCCCAGAACAGCGCCGATGCGCGTGAACAGATGTCCCATGGACCAGCCCCCGACCGCCCCTGCTCGCGAGGCGCGAGGACACTAACAACCGACGGTCGGAAGTGGAACCTCTCAGCCGCCTTGCAGCGGCGCGGTGGAGTCGCGGACGACGAGGGAGGGGCGGACCTCGGGCTGGGTCAGGGTGGCGGCGTCGAGACCGCGGATCGAGGCGGTCAGCTTTTCGGCGGCCATGCGGCCCATGTCGCGGATCGGCAGGCGGACGGTGGTCAGGTTCGGCCAGACGCGCGAGGCCATCGGCAGGTCGTCAAACCCGCAGATCGACAGGTCGAAGGGCACATCGAGGCCCGCGTCGCGCGCGGCCTTCATGACGCCGATGGCCATTTCATCATTGCCGGCAAAGATGGCGGTCGGCCGGTCGGCCATGGCCAGCAGGTCGCGCGCGGCCTCGACCCCCGACTCGAACGTATAGGCGCCGACGCGGGTATAGGCCGGGTCCAGCGTCAGCCCATGCTCGGCCAGCCCCTCGGCAAAGCCCCTGCCCCGCTCGTGCGAGGAGCGGAAGCTGTCGGGGCCCGAGATGAAGGCGATGCGGCGGTGGCCCAGTCCGGCCAGATGGCGGGCCGCCTCGGCGGCGCCCGAACTGTCGTTGGTCACGACCATGTGCCGGGGCTCGTCCAGCGACACGGAGGCGATGCGGACATAGGGGCACTCGGCCTCCTTGAGGATGGCGATGACGCGCTCATCCTCGGACACGGAGGGCGGCATGACCACGCCGAACAGCTTCTGTCGGACGATGAAGCCGCGGACATCGGACAGAAAGGTCTCGCTGGCGCGGTTGCAGGGGTGGACCACCAGCTCGAGCCCGGCGCCCCGCACGGCGTCCAGCACGCCCTGCTGCATGTTGACCACATAGTTGGGGCTGGGGTTGTCGTAGATCATCCCCACCAGGAAGGACCGGCGAAAGGCGAGGCCCCGCGCCTGGGGGTCGGGGGCAAAGCCGGACTCGGCGATGACCTTTTGCACCTTTTCACGCGTCTCGGCCCGCAGCAGGGGCGAGTTGTTGATGACGCGTGAGACTGTCTTTTTGGACACTCCGGCCAGCCGCGCGACATCATTGATGGTCACGGGCTTGCCGCCTGTCCGCCTGTTATCCGTCACGCCTGAAGTCCTGCTGAGATGGGACGTTCCTGATAGGCCAATTCGGCGCGGCCTGCATACCGGCGTTCAGGCGGCTCAGGTTCCACGTCGACTGGCTGGGCGATCCAGAACATCGTCACGCTTTGGCGTCATGTCGTGCAGATTCCAGTCGTCGGGGTTGAAGGCCTTGCGCGTCGGTTCGACGACAGGCGGATAGCCGCCGACCTGGCTTTCATTGTCGATGATCTCGCCCCGACCCTCGGCCACCTCGGCGATCAGCAGAACGTCGCGCATGTCGCGGTCCCACGGACGGGCGCCCGCAGTGGACAGCACCGAGCGTTGGACGTCGACGGCCGGGATGGGGGTCAGCCCTTCCCACCAGACGGGCGGACGGCTCACCTCAATGATGCGGGCCGGGCTGGTGGTGTAGCGGCCGAACATGCGGATCGGCTCGCCGACCTGGTCGACGGCGATATTGTCGAGGCCATAGTATTCCACATCGCCCGCGCCGCCGATCATCATGAAGGCCAGACGGTCGGTCGGGGTCGAGGGGCCGGCGCGCAGCACATTGCCGACCACCGACATCTTGCCGACCTCGAACGGGACGCTGCCCCATTCCTCGGGCGCGAGGTTGTAGTGGATGGCGCGCGGGCCCGGATCATAGATCAGGTTGTTGAGGATGATGCCGTGGACGCCGCCCTTGAACAGGGGGCTGCGCTCGTAGTTGTGGGCATAGAGATTGCCGACGATCAGAAGGCCCGTGACGTTGTCGTGGATCAGCGACCCCTTGGAGTGCTCGCCCTTGGAGTGGCTGGAATAGGCCAGGCTCTCGCCAACGATATTGTTCGAGAAGGTGATGTTGTGGCTGGTGCCGGCGCGCCATTCCTCGGGCGTCGAGCCGGTGAAGCGCGGGCCGGACGCCGACAGGTTCTCGTCGGTCGCCCAGGTCAGACTGCAGTGGTCGATGATGACGTTGTACGCGCCGACGGTCGAAATGCCGTCCTCGTCCCAGCCGCTCATCCAGCCCTGGCCGGCCGATCCCGGGCGAATGCGGATGTGCTGCACGATCACATCATGGGCTGCGATGTCGATGCCGCCGCGGATCAGGGTGATGCCGGGCGAAGGCGCCGTCTGGCCGGCGATGGTGATGAAGGGATTGCGCAGCCGCAGGGTCTTCATGTCGAGGTCGATGACGCCGCCGACCTCGAACACCACGATGCGCGGACCGTCGGCCTCGATCGCCGCGCGAAGTGAGCCCGGACCTTCGCCGTTCAGATTGGTGACGCGGATGATCTCGCCGCCCCGGCCGCCGGGGGTGGCCGAGGCCCAGCCCAGCGCTCCCGGGAAGGCCAGCGGACCGGCCTGCGCGTGTGACGGCGCCGGACCGGCGAGGCTGAGAGCGACTGCGGCGAACAGGCCGAGACAGACGGAGATCAGAGTGTGTCGACGGTTCATCAGCTTCCTTCCCGGTTCGGTCGTCATCTTGCCACGAGCCCTGGCCCGGTGTGACGCCCTTTGTCTCGATTCAAATTGACACCGGTTTCCTTCCTGCGCAATGTCAAAAGAAAAACGGAGGACGCGTGCGCCTGTCCCTAACAATTACAGCGGCTTGTATGCGTCCCTCGTCCGAGTCGACGTCATGACGGCCCGCGCTGTGCCTCATGCGGCCGTCCTGTCCGAGGATGGCCGCGCCATCGCGCGGGCCTTTGTCGAGGCCCGTCGATCCGGCCAGGCCCTGCCGACCTATCCGGGCCCCGTACCCGACACCCTCGCAGCGGCCTACGCCATCCAAGATGCCGCCATCGCCCTGATGCCGGACGCAATTGCCGGCTGGAAACTGGGCCGGATTCCGCCCCCGCTGGACGGGCAATTCGGCGCCGGGCGTCTGGCCGGTCCGATCTTCGCCGCCACCGTCAGGTCGGCCGGGACCCTCACGGAATTCCCGCTGATCGTAGACGGCTTTGGCGCGGTGGAGGCCGAATATCTGCTGCTGATGGCCGAGACGCCGCCGCTGCGAAGCCGCTGGACCGTGGCCGAGGCGACCCGACTGGTCAGCCAGATCCGCGTCGGCGTCGAGATCGCCGGCAGTCCCTTTCCTGGCATCAATGACTACGGGCCGGCGGTCACGGCCTCGGACTTTGGCAACAATGCGGGCCTGATCCTTGGCGCCAAGGTCGAGCGCGACTGGGCCGGGGATCCCGGGGCGCTGGACGATCTGACGTGTGCCATGCGCATCGACGGCGAAACGGTCGGGACCGGCGGCGCCACCCATATTCCGGGAGGACCGTTCGACTCCCTCGCCTTCCTGCTGAACGTTCTGGCGGAACGGGGCCTGCGACCGCAGGCGGGTCAGTGGATCTCGACCGGCGCGGCCACGGGGGTGCACCGCATCGCCATCGGTCAGACCGCCGAAGCCGATTTCGGGCCCCATGGTACCATCACCTGTCGGGCCATACGCGCCGAGGGAGGAACCCCATGACCCCCACTCGCAGACGCCTGTTGGGCACAGGGCTGATGGGGGCCGGCGCCGCCGCCCTGTCGGCCTGTGGCACCGCGACCGGGACGGGCAGCGACGGGCCGCGGCTGCTGCATGCCGCCGATGTGCATCCGGCCGATTATCCGACCGTCACCGCCGTCAAGTGGATGGGCGAGGAACTGGGCCGGCTGACCGACGGGCGACTGGACATCCGGTCGTTTCCCTCGGGCCAGCTGGGCAATGAGGACGACTCCATCGGTCTGGCGCGTTTTCAGGCGATCGACATCTGTCGCGTCGCCGCCGCCGCACTGAACAATGCCTTTCCCGAGACCAGCCTGCTGTGCCTGCCCTACGTGTTTCGCTCGGTCGAGCATATGCGGGCCGTGGTCGACGGCGATATCGGTACGCGACTGCTGAATGTGTTCGAGGGACGCGGGCTGGTCGGGCTGGCCTATTACGACGCCGCGCCGCGCAGCGTCTATAATGTGCGCCGTCCGGTGTATGAGCCCGCCGACATGAAGGGGCTGAAGATCCGCGCGCCCCAGTCGGACATCTTCCTCGACACAGTCCGGGCCATGGGCGCCAATCCGACGCCGCTGACGTTCGGAGCGGTGTTCTCGTCGCTGCAGACCCATCTGATCGACGGGGCCGAGAACAACTGGCCCAGCTATCAGTCCAGCCGCCAGTATGAGGTGGCCCGCTACTGGAGCGACACCCGCCACCTGTATTCGCCCGATGCCCTGCTGATCTCGAAGGCGTCGATGGATGCGCTGAGCGCGGCCGACCGCGATCTGGTGCGCGATGTGGCGCGGCGTTCGGTGCCCCTCATGCGGGTGGACTGGGACAAGCGCGAGGCCGAGGCCCGGGCCGCCGTGATTGCCGCGGGCACCCAGGTGAATGAGGTCGACATGGCCGCCTTTGCCCGCGCGGTCGAGCCGGTGAATGCGAAATACACGACCGGGGCTGGCCTGAAGCCCCTCTACGACCAGATCACAGCGGCCGGCTGAACGGCCCGGACACGACCACCTCGGGGGAGGAACCGATGACATCATCATCCGACACGCCGAAACGCGGCCTGCTGGACCATCTGTCCCGGATCGTGCTGGGACTGGCAGGCGCAGCTCTGCTGGCCATGGCGTTGGTGCAGGCGTGGCAGGTGTTCGCCCGCTATGTGCTGAACGACTCGCCCGGCTGGACCGAGCCGGTGGCGCTGATCCTGATGAGTGTCGCGGTCATGTTCGGCGCGGCCGTGGGCGTGCGCCACGAGACCCATTTCGCCTTCCAGACCTTTGCCCATGCCATGCCCGGACCGATCCGGTCGGGGCTGGCGTCCCTGTCACGGCTGATCGCGGCGGCGACCGGACTGGGGCTGGCCACCATGGGAGGGTATCTGATGCTGGATGACTGGACCGTGCCGCTGGCCGGTGCCCCCCTGCCCTCCGGCCTGAAGTTTCTCGGGCTGGCACTGGGCGGCGTGCTGATCCTGATCTTTGCGCTGGAGCGCCTGTTCACCGGCGCGCCCAAGACGGTTCGGGAGGACTGAGCATGGAATTCATCATCCTGTTCGGGGTTCTGGCCCTGCTGCTAGTCCTGGGTGTGCCGGTCGCCTTCTGTCTGATGGGGGCGACCCTGGCGACCGTGCTGTATCTGGCGCTGCCGCCGATCGTGGTCTTCCAGCAGATGGGGTCGGACATGGCCTCGGTCGCCCTGCTGGCCATTCCGCTGTTCATCTTTACCGGCGAGCTGATGATGAAGGGCGGGCTGTCCGACCGGATGATCGCGCTCGCCTCGTCGCTGGTCGGCCATGTGCGCGGCGGTCTGGGCCAGGTGACCGTGGTCGGCTCGACCCTGTTCGGCGGCGTCTCGGGATCGGCCATTGCCGATGTCTCGGCCATCGGCGGCACCATGATCCCGCAGATGCAGAAGCGCGGCTATGAGAGCGACTATGCGGTCAACGTCACCATTTCGGCGGCGCTGGTGGCGCTGCTGGTGCCGCCCTCGCACAATATGATCCTGTATTCGGCCTCGGCCGGGGGCGGGGTGTCGATCTCGGACCTGTTCGCGGGCGGCATCGTCCCGGCCCTGCTGTTAGCCATGGCCCTGATGGTCACCGCCTACTGGGTGGCCCGCCGACGGGGATACCCCGCCGATGTCTTCCCCGGGTTCGGCACCGTCCTGACCCGGCTGATCGCCGCCATCCCCGGCCTGCTGCTGGTCGTCATCATCTTTGGCGGCATCCGGGCCGGCATCTTCACCGCCGTCGAGTCCGCCTCGATCGCCGTGGTCTATGCCATCATCGTCACCGGGATCGTCTATCGCCACATGCGCTGGGCGGCGTTCAAGGAGGCCTGCATCGGCGCAGCCCGGACCTCGGGCGCGGTGCTGTTCATCATCGGCTGTGCCGGGGCGTTCGGCTGGCTGATGGCCTATCTGCAGGTGCCCGGCATGATGATCGAGGTGCTGAACGGCCTGACCGACAATCCGGTCCTGATCATGCTGATGATCATTGCCTGCCTGCTGTTCCTCGGCACCTTCATGGACATGGCGCCGCTGATCATCATCGTCACGCCAATCTTCCTGCCCGTGGCCAAGGCGTTCGGCGTCGATCCGGTGCAGTTCGGGGTGATCCTGCTGCTCAGCTGCGGCATCGGCCTGATCACGCCCCCGGTGGGATCGGTGCTGTTCGTGGGTAGTGCCATTGCGAAGATTCCGATGACGCAATCGCTGCGCTCGATCTGGCCCTTCTACTTCGCCTGTGTGATCGTGCTGATGCTGGTGACCTTCATCCCGGCGCTGTCGCTGTGGCTGCCCTCGCTGATGAAATGACCCTGCTGCCCCGTCTGAAGCCGAAGGACAGCTGCCGTTGGGATGCGGTGGCGCTGGGCGAGGTCATGCTGCGGCTGGACCCCGGCGAGGGCCGCATCCGCACCGCCCGCCAGTTTCAGGTGTGGGAGGGCGGCGGCGAATACAATGTCGCGCGCGGTCTGGCGAAGACCTTTGGCCTGCGCAGCGCCGTGGTCACCGCCCTGCCCCGCAACGACATCGGCGCCCTTGTGCATGAGCTGATCCTGCAGGGCGGAGTGTCGGACGCCCACATCCTGTGGCGCGCGGCCGATCCGGTCGGGCGCGAGAGCCGGGTGGGGCTGAACTTCACCGAGCGCGGGTTCGGGCCGCGCGGGGCGCTGGGCGTGTCGGACCGGGCGCATTCGGCGGCCTCGGCCCTGCGCCCCGACGAGGTCGACTGGGACGCCCTGTTCGGCGAAGAGGGCGTGCGCTGGCTGCATACAGGGGGGATCTTCTCGGCCCTGTCGGAATCGACGGCGGCAACGGCGCTGGCGGCGGTGACGGCGGCCCGGCGTCACGGCACGGTCGTCAGCTATGACCTCAACTATCGCGCCAGCCTGTGGGCGGCCCATCCCGATCCCGAGGCGGCCCGCCGGGTCAATCGCGCCATTGCCGAGCAGGTCGATGTGCTGATCGGTGACGAATACAGCCTGGCCGCCTGTCTGGGCATCGAGACGCCCGAGACGCGGACCGACCCCTGTGACCCGACCCCGTTTGCGGAAGCGGCCGCCCGGCTGACGGATGAGCTGCCAAACCTGCGCCTGCTGGCCTCGCCCCTGCGCGATCCGGTGACGGCCTCGATGAACCGCTGGGGTGCCTGCGCCTGGGCGGACGGCACCCTGACGGTCCGTGCGCCGGCCGAGGTGGCGATTCTGGACCGGGTCGGCGGCGGCGACGGCTTTGTCTCGGGCCTCGCCTTTGGGCTGATGGACGGACGGTCGCTGGACGAGGCCCTGGCGCTGGGCGTCGCCCACGGGGCGCTGGCCATGACCACGCCGGGCGACAATGCCATGACCTCCCTGGACGAGGTTGAGGCCTTGTCCCGGGGCGACGGCGCCGCCGCCCGCCGCTGATCGAACCGGGATATTCCGGCGACGCTGGAAACCGGCGACGGCTTGCTATTGGATGCGCCCTCGACGAGAGGTGAGGCATGAGCGAACCGGCGATCTATCCCGTCCCCGAAGAGTGGGCCCGCACGGCCCATGTGAACCGGGCGCGCTATGAGAATGCGTGCAAGGCGGCCGAGACGGACCCGGAAGGGTTCTGGCGCGGGGTGGCCGAGCGGCTGGAGTGGACGGCCTTTCCAACCCGGATCAAGGACGTCAGCTTCCACAAGGACGACTTCCGCATCCGCTGGTTCGAGGACGGAATCCTCAACGTCTCGGTCAACTGCATCGACCGGCACCTGCCCGAGCGGCGCGACGACGTCGCCATCATCTGGGAGGGCGATGATCCGGCCGACAGCGCGGCCATCACCTATGGCGAACTGCATGCGGCCGTGTGCCGATTTGCAAACGTCCTGAAGAAGCACGGCGTAAACCGCGGCGACCGCGTGACCCTGTACATGCCGATGATCCCCGAGGCCGCCTATGCCATGCTGGCCTGCGCGCGGATCGGGGCGGTGCATTCGGTGGTGTTCGGCGGCTTTTCGCCCGACAGCCTGGCGGGGCGGATCGAGGACTGCGGCTCGGACTTTGTCATCACGGCCGACGAGGGCCTGCGCGGCGGCAAGACCATTCCGCTGAAGGCCAATGTCGATGCGGCGCTGGAGAAGGTCAGTGTCCGGAGCGTGCTGGTCGTCCGACGCACGGGGGCGGACGTGGCCTGGGTCGAGGGCCGCGACATCGACTATGGCCCCGAGGCGGCCTCGGTCGAGGCCGACTGTCCGGCCGAGCCCATGGGGGCCGAGGACCCGCTGTTCATCCTCTATACCTCGGGCTCGACCGGCAAGCCGAAGGGGGTGCTGCACACCACGGGGGGCTATCTGGTCTGGGCCGCCTGGACGCACGAGGTGACGTTCGACTATCGCCCCGGGCAGGTCTTCTGGTGCACGGCCGATGTCGGCTGGGTCACCGGTCACAGCTATCTGGTCTATGGACCGCTGGCCAATGCCGCGACCACGGTGATGTTCGAAGGCGTGCCCAACTATCCGGATCACAGCCGCTTCTGGCAGGTGGTGGACAAGCACCGGGTCGAGATCTTCTATACGGCGCCGACGGCGCTCAGGGCCCTGATGCGCGAAGGCGACGGGCCGGTGAAGGCGACCTCGCGCGCCTCGCTGCGGCTGTTGGGGACGGTCGGCGAGCCGATCAATCCCGAGGCCTGGCGCTGGTATCATGAGGTGGTCGGCGAGGGCCGCTGCCCGATCGTCGACACCTGGTGGCAGACCGAAACCGGGGGGCATCTGATCACGCCGCTGCCGGGGGCGACCGACCTCAAGCCGGGCTCGGCGACCCTGCCCCTGCCCGGCATCCAGCTTCAGGTGGTCGACGCCGAGGGCCATGAGCTGACCGGACCGACCGAGGGCAATCTGTGCATCACCGACAGCTGGCCGGGCCAGATGCGCACCCTGTATGGCGACGACCAGCGGTTCTTCGACACCTATTTCTCGACCTATCCCGGCCGCTATTTCACCGGGGACGGATGCCGTCGCGATGAGGACGGCTATTACTGGATCACCGGCCGGGTCGATGATGTCATCAATGTCTCGGGCCACCGCATGGGCACCGCCGAGGTCGAGAGCGCCCTGGTGTTGCACCCGTCGGTCGCCGAGGCCGCCGTGGTCGGCTATCCCCACGACATCAAGGGCCAAGGCATCTATGCCTATGTGACGCTGAACGCGGGCGTCGATGCGCATGACGACCTGAGGGCCGAACTGATCAAACATGTGCGGGGCGAAATCGGCCCGATCGCGGCGCCGGATGTGATCCACTGGGCGCCGGGCCTGCCCAAGACGCGTTCGGGCAAGATCATGCGGCGGATCCTGAGGAAGATTGCCGAAAATGAGCTGGGCGCGCTGGGCGACACCTCGACCCTGGCCGATCCCGGGGTGGTCGAAGACCTGGTCAAGGGGCGGCCGGCTTGAGTTCAGGTCAGCTCTATCCCGTCATCCTGTGCGGCGGTGCGGGGACGCGGCTGTGGCCGGCGTCGCGCCCGGACCGGCCCAAGCCCTTCCTCGACCTGACCGGGCCCCTGTCGCTGTTCCAATTGGCGGTGCGGCGGGTGATGCCGCTGGTCGAGGGCGGCGGCCGGCTGCTGGTTGTGGGGGCCGCGGCCCACGCCGATCTGATCACGGAGCAACTGGCCGCGCTGGGGGCCGAGGCCACGGTCCTGCTGGAACCGGAAGGCCGGGATTCGGCTGCGGCGGTGGCGGCCGCGACGGCCTGGGTCGAGGCCCGCGATCCGGAGGGACGGGTCATGATCCTGGCTTCGGACCATCACATCCCGGACGAGGCCGGTTATCGGCATGCCCTGATCACAGCCGCCGATGCCGCCGGGGACAGCGCGCGCATCGTGACGCTGGGCGTGGCCCCGACCCAGCCGTCACCCGCCTATGGCTATATCCGGCCCGAGCACGCGGGGCTGGCCCCCGTTCAGGCCTTCATCGAAAAGCCCGATCCGCACCGGGCAGCGCAGCTGATCCTGGAGGGCTGCCTGTGGAACAGCGGCGCCTTCATCGCCACGGCCCGGACCCTGCGCGAGGAACTGGATCGCCACGCGCCCGAAATCTGGGCGGCGGTCGCCGGGGCGGTCCCGTCAGACGGCGGGCTGCTGGGCGAAGGCTTTCGCGCTGCACCCCGCCTGTCGTTCGACTATGCGGTGATGGAGAAGACCGACCGCGCCTCGGTCCTGCCGCTGACCCTGGCCTGGTCCGATCTGGGCGCCTGGGACGCCGTGGCGACGGTCAGCGAGGATGAGGGCACCGCCCACCTCAGCCTCGACAGTGCCGGGTGCCTGATCCGGGCACCGGACGGGGTGACGGTGGCGACGCTGGGGGTCTCCGGTCTGGCCGTGATCGTCGAGCGCGACGCGGTTCTGGTCTGCGACCTGTCCCGGGCCCAGGATGTGAAAAGGCTACTGACCCGTGAGTGAGACTGAAGCCGTGACTGTTGACGCGCCCTCGCCCGGCGCGCCGCTCGTGCTGTGGGCGATCCGGCTGGCCGCGCTGGTCGCCGCCCTCGCCACCCTGTGGCTGGCATTCGAACCGGCGGGCGCGGTGCCGTTCCTGATCCCCTGGGACAAGGCCGGGCATTTCCTGTCCTTCTTCGTCCTGACCCTGCTGCTGTCGCTGGCCCTGCCCCGTGCGCCACGGGGGATCATCATCCTGCTGCTCGTTATCGCCGGGGGCGGGATCGAGATCGTGCAGGGCTACATCGGTCGTGATGCGGATTGGAAGGACTGGATCGCCGACATCGCCGGCATCGCCTGCGCCGCCCTGCCCGTCTGGC
>JAHJYN010000073.1 GCA_018826885.1 Alphaproteobacteria bacterium
ACATCGACGCGGTCCTGCCAGACGGCCTTGACCACATCCTGCCAGGGCCAGATCGACAGGGGGTAATAGGACAGGGGCCGGAAGTCGGCGTTCAGCACCAGGGCCGGCCAGCCGGATGGCGTGCGGGGCGCCGTCATACGGCCGGGCTGAACCTCGGCCAGGGTGGCACCCGACAGAGCAGTCAGGGAGCGGGACATCATCCCCCTCCGTTCCGCACAGAATATGGACAAGCGACCGGACTGAAGACGACTTCCTCCACGCTGATGGGGAAAGCTTATCGTCGATTCGACACGACCGCCATGACGAAGGCGTGTCGGTTCCGTGAAGTCGCAGGCAGGGCCCTAGGGCGCGCGGACGCGGGCCGGGAAGGACGGCAGGCTCCAGCCCCAGGCCAGGGCGCCGGCGCGCAGGGCAAACCCTACCGGCATGGCGATGGCAGCGGCCGTCACATTGCCCAGACCAAACTGCTTCATGGCGACGAAGGTGACCGCCGCCAGAATGGCCGCCGTCACCGTGATCTCGCGGCGCAGCAGGATCGAGGGCTGGCCGGCCAGCAGGTCCCGGACGATACCCCCGAAACAGGCGGTGACCGTGCCCATGACGATACAGATCAGGGGGCTGGCCCCGAGCGCCTCGGCCTTGGCGGCGCCCATCACCCCATAGGCGGCCAGCCCGATCGCATCCAGCCACAGCAGGGCGCGGAAGCGCCACTCGGGCCGACCGATCACCCAGACCGCCAGCGCCGCCAGCAGGCAGACGGCGATATATTTCCAGTCGACGACCCAGAAGACCGGCACATCCAGCATCACATCGCGCAGGGTGCCGCCGCCGACCCCGGTGATGGCGGCAAAGAAGCCGAGCGTGACCAGATCGTGTTTTTCGCGCGCGGCGGCCAGCGCCCCGGTCGCGGCGAACACGGCCACGCCTGCATAGTCGAGCAGATAGAGGTTCGGCAGGATCGGCTGGCTGAGCGTAGTCAGGATGGGCGCTTCAATCATGCGACGTCCTCCAGCAAAATCTCACCGCGTTTGACGGCACCATACCAGCTCCACAGCAGATGCGCCGCCACCGACCGGTGCGGGCGCCAGGCCTCGGCCCGCGCATAGGCCTGTTTCTGGGTGGGCCGCAACGCGATTCCATCGGCCCAGCGCATGGCCTCCTGTAGCGCCACATCGCCGCCGGGGAAGACATCGGTGCGGCCCTCGCAGAACATCAGAAAGGTCTCGGCGGTCCACAGGCCGACGCCCTTGATGGCGGTCAGGGCGGCGATGGCCTCGGCATCGTCCAGCTGTTCCAGATGGTCGAAGTCGATCCGACCCTCGACATGGGCGCGGGCGATCTCGTGGCCGTAGCGGGCCTTTTGCCCGGACAGGCCGAAGCTCCTGAGCTCGTCGGTCGAGCGGGCCAGAACCGATTGGGGCGTGATCTCGACCAGACCCTCGCCCACGCGGCGCCAGATGGAAGCGGCGGCGGCCACCGACACCTGCTGTTCGACGATCATGCGGAACAGGCCCTCGAAACCGCCGGTCCTGAGGCGCCATTCGAATGGCGGCACGGCCTCGACCACGCGTACCAGCACAGGATCGGCGGCGGCCAGCGCCTGCCGGGCCGTCAGGATGTGGTCGGCGGTGGGGGCGGTCGGCATGCTCGGCCTTGGTCGACAGGGTCCGGACCGCGATCTAGGGTCGGCCCATGCCCAGTCTGGCCGAAGTTTGCCCCGCGATCACCCCTGAATCCGGCCCCGACAGCCGGAATCCGCGAGCGCGCCCGGCATGACGCTGGTTACCCGCTTTGCCCCCTCGCCCACCGGCCTGCTGCACAAGGGCCATGCCTTTTCGGCCCTGACAGCCTGGAGCGCGGCGCGCGACGCCGGGGGGCGGTTCCTGCTGCGGATCGAGGATACGGACTTCACCCGATGCCGACCCGTATACACCGAGGCGGTGTTCGAGGATCTGGCGTGGCTGGGCCTCGACTGGGAGACGCCGGTGCGGCGCCAGTCGGACCACCGGGCCGCGTACGACCGGGCGCTGGAGACGCTGCGCGAACAGGGGCTGCTGTATCGCTGTTTCCGGACGCGGAAGGAGCGGCTGGCGCTGGCGGGGGTGGCGCCCCATGCCGATGATCCGGCGGACCCGGCGGCCTTTACCGGTGGGCCGCACGAACCGGACGAGGAAGCCCGGCGGCTGGAGGCCGGAGAAGCCTTTGCCTGGCGGCTGTCGCTGGACCGGGCCCGGGCGCAGCTGGGTGACCTGTCGCGGCTGAGCTGGAGCGAGGAAGGTGTCGAACCCGGCCTCCATCATGCCCGACCCGAGGCGCTGGGCGATATGGTCATGGGCCGAAAGGACATCGGCGCGGGCTATGTGATCGCCTCGGTCATCGACGATGCGGCGCAGGGCATCACCCATGTGATCCGGGGCGAGGACCTGATCCCCATGACGTCGATCCAGCGTGTCCTTCAGGCCCTGTTGCAGTTGCCAACGCCGATATACCGTCATCATCCGTTGCTACTGGATGAGACCGGCAAGCGGTTTGCCAAGCGGGACGGGGCCGTGACCCTGGCCCAGATCCGGGCGGGGGGCACCTCGCCTGCCGACCTCAGGGCCCGACTGGGCTTCCCCGACTGATCAGGGAGATACGCATGAACCTGGACCGACGCTCACTGATGGCCGCCATGGGGGCCGTGCCGGCTGTCACCCTGCCGACTCTGGCGCGCGCTCGCACGGGCGATGCGGTTGTCGAGGCCGCGCTGGACGCCGTGTTCGAACGCTTTGCCCCGGTCGGGCTGGGGGCGGCGCTGGTGTCGCGCGAAGGGGTCTACGCCTCGGGCGTGCGGGGCCTGCGCCGGAAGGACGGCACCGAGCCGGTGCAGAGCACCGACGCCTGGCATCTGGGGTCGAACACCAAGGCCATGACCGCTGTGCTGTTTGCGCGTCTGGTCGAGCAGGGGCGGGCCGACTGGGACCTGAAGCTGGTCGAGGCCCTGCCCGGTGAGCACGATCCGGCGTGGTCCGATGTGCGGGTCGTCGATCTGATGCAGCACCGCGCGGGGCTGAGGGACGACGATGTGCTGGGGCAGGCCTGGTTCATGACGGCACGCGGCGACCCCGCCAGCCTGCCGGAGCAAAGGCTGGCCGTGGCGCGAAAGGCGCTGGCGTCTGCGCCCGGGGGCACGCCGGGTCAGTTTCAGTACGGCAATGCCAACTATATGGTCGCGGCCGCCGCCATGGAGGCCATCACTGGTCAGGACTGGCAGGCGTTTATGGTCGAGCAGGTGTTTGACCCGCTGGGCATCACCTCGGCCGGGTTTGGCGCGCCGCCCGAGCCCGCACCGTGGGGACACCGGGAGATGGGGGGCACGACCGCGTCCCTGCCGCCCTCGCATCCCGGTTCGGACAATCCGGCGGCACTGGGCCCGGCCGGAACGGTCCATATGACGCTGGAGGATTATGGGCGCTTCCTCGCCGTGTTTCTCAATGACGGGCAACCGCTGCTGCAGCCGGCGTCGGTTGCGCGTCTGACCCGACCGGCCGAGGGGCCGCCGCCGGCCTATGGCTGTGGCTGGATCGTGCTGAGCCAGCCGTGGGCCGGTGCGGACGGGGCGACGCCAGGCCGGGTGCTGGCCCACGATGGGTCCAACACCATGTGGTACGCCAGCGTGGCGGTGGCGCCCGCGCGCGATCTGGCTCTGATCGCCGTCAGCAATGACGGCACCGCCGGGGCCCGGGCCTGTCCGGCCTTGCTGCGGGCCCTGATCGCGGGCCTGCCGGTCGCGGAAACCGGCGGGGTCGCCTAGTAGAAGCCGATGAAGCGTGATCTGGCCGACTTCTGGAATCTGCTGTGGGAGGCGGCGCTGGGCCTGTGCGCCGCCTTTGCCATGCTGAATCTGTTCGCCCCGCCGCAGGACCTGCCGTGGAAGCCGCTGGATCTGGACCGCCCGATCGGTCAGGCGACGGCCGCCAAGGTCGACGATTTCGAGATTTCGCGGGTCGCCGCGCCCGAGGAGGTCCGCGGCGTGACCGAGGCCTGTATGCAGGTGCTGCGCGACGCCGGGGTCGAGGTCGAGCGCGCGCCCGACCGGGACGACGGCGGCTTCTGCGTCGTAAAGGGCGCGGTGCGGATCACGGGCGGCGATGTCACGCCCCTGGCCCCTGGCGGGCTGGTGATGCAGTGCCCGCTGGCCGTGCGCTATGTCATCTGGGACCGGCAGGTCCTGCGCCCCGCCGCGCGTGAGACCTTCGGCAGCGAGGTGGCCAGTGTGCAGAACTATGGCTCCTATTCCTGCCGCCGCATCTACGGCAAGGAGGACCCCGGCGCCCGGCCCAGCGAGCACGCCCGGGCCAATGCGCTGGACGTCTCGGCCATCCGGCTGGAGGACGGACGGGTTGTCAGCATCGCCTCGGACTGGCGCGGAACCGGCCCTGCGGGTCCCGACGCCCGCCCCTTCCTGAAGCGTCTGCGCGACGGCGCCTGCCGCGTTTTCTCGACCGTGCTGACGCCGGATTACAACGAGGCGCACCGCGATCACCTGCATCTGGACGGGGCCCCTCGGGGCCTGTGTGCCTGACCTGTTCGCCTGCCGGACGAATCAATTCCGGTTGACCAAAAGCCCCTGACGCGAGACAACGCTTTCGCAGCCCGGATTTGCGCGGTGTCCAAAGCCGCGGGTCGCTCCTTCGCCTGAACGAGCTTTATCCAGACGGGTTGACGGGCTCCCAACAGGGGGTCCGCCTGGAAAGCGCGTTTACGGAGACGCATTATGGCGACCGGTACGGTCAAATGGTTCAACCCCACCAAGGGGTACGGTTTCATCCAGCCTGATGGCGGCGGCAGCGACGTGTTCGTTCACGTCACCGCAGTTCAGCAGGCCGGCCTGACGGGCCTGGATGACAACGCCAAGGTCGAATACGAGCTGGAATCCCAGCGCGGCAAGACCTCGGCGGTGGGCCTCAAGCTCCTCTAAACGAGGACTGAGGTTTCAGACCTTTGCGGGCGCGGACTCTTCGGGGTTCGCGCCCGTTTCAATTCCGGGGACCTTCTGCAGCCTCCACCGGCACCATGACGGGACCGGCGGGCGGGGTCAGGCGGCTGGCGCGCTGGGCCAGGACGACGCCGATCAGGACCAGCACGCCGCCGATGGCCTGGACCGGGGTCAGGGCCTCGGCGAAGATCCACCAGCCCAGCAGGGCCGCGACCACGGGCTGGATCAGGATGGTGACGGCGGTCACCGAGGCGGGCAGTCGGCCCAGCGCCCAAGCGACGCAGCCCTGCCCCACCACATGCATCAGGCCCAGACCTGCGCAGGCCAGCCAGCCGCCCGGTCCGGCGGGCATGATCTCCTCGCCCAGCGCCAAGGCGATGAGGAGCAACAAGGGCGTGCCGACCAGCGTGGCCCAGAAGGTCACCCTGAGCGCACCCGCCGTGCGCCGCGCGGCCTTTACCGCGAGGAAATAGGCCGCGTACCAGACCGCCACCGACAGCGAGAACAGGTCGCCCAGCAGGGGGTTGGTGCCCTGCCCGCCGTCGGCGCCGGCGGCCATGGCAAAGGCCCCGGCGACCGCCAGACCCAGCGCCAGAACGAAGCTGCGGCCCGGGCGCTGTTTCCAGACCAGCCAGGCGAACAGGGTCACGACCACGGGCGTGAGGTTGCAGAGCACCGTTGCATTGGCGACCGAGGTCATGACGATGCCGTAGTGCCAGAAGGCCAAGTCCAGAACGAAGAACAGCCCGGCCAGCAGCATCCAGCGCGAGGGGGTGCCCAGACCCCGGCTCTCTCCGCTTCCCTGGGTGGCGGTCAGCAGGGTCAGCAGCGGCAGGGCGAACAGGAACCGCCAGAAGCCCGCTGCGGCCGGGCCCGTTTCGGTCAGTCGCACAAGGATCGGCGCGAGTCCCAGCACCATGGCGGCCAGCACCAGCACCGCCAGCGGAAAGGCCGCATGGCGGGTCAAGGCGATGACAGAGGCCGGAGCGCGGATCATGGCGCCCTCTATCCCTTCTCATCGGGACCGGGAAGGCGCTATCAGGGGGCATGACCGCTCCGCTTCCCGACGCCGGCCGCAACTGGGTCGACCGCCATGCGCCCGAGGGGCTGAAGCCTTGGCTGAAGCTGGGCCGCTTCGACCGGCCGATCGGCATCTGGCTGCTGCTGCTACCGGGGTGGCAGGGGATCATGCTGGCGGTCGCGTCGCTGGAGCCGGATGCGCCGCCGTTGGCGCTCGCGTGGCTGGTGGTGGCATTTGCCGTGGGGGCGTGCCTGATGCGGGCGGCGGGCTGTGCCTTCAACGACATCGTCGACCGCGACATCGACGCGAAGGTGGCGCGGACAGCCGCCCGGCCGGTCGCCTCGGGACAGATTTCGGTGAAGGGGGCCTGGGCCTTTGTCATCGGCTCCTGCCTGATCAGCCTGCTGATCCTGCTGACGCTGAACCTGACCGCCGTGCTGCTGGGCTTGGCGTCGCTGGCGCTGGTCGCGGCCTATCCCTTCATGAAGCGCATCACCTGGTGGCCGCAGGCGTGGCTGGGCCTGACCTTCAACTGGGGCGCGCTGATGGGGTTCGCGGCGGCGGCCGGTGCAGCCCCCTTCATCATGTGTGCCGTTGGCGAGGCCATGGTAGCGTCCGGCTTCTGGTCGACGTACGGACTTGCGGCGGGCACTGGTGAGGCGCTGACAGGAGCCGCCCTGCTGCTCTACTTTGGCGGGGTGTTCTGGACGCTGGGCTATGACACCATCTACGCCCTGCAGGACATCGAGGACGATGCGCTGGCGGGGGTGAAGTCCTCGGCCCGGCGGCTGGGCGGCAAGGTGCGCGATGGCGTGGCCTTCTTCTATCTGCTGGCGGCGCTCTTTTCGGCCGGTGCGGCGGCGGTGGGCGGCCTGTCGCCGCTGTTCTGGGTCGGCTGGCTGGCCTTTGCGGCGCATCTGGTCTGGCAGGTGCGCAATGTCCGGGCCGACGATCCGCAGGGGGCGCTCATGCTGTTCAAGTCCAACCGCGAGGCCGGCGTGCTGTTGTTGATCGCGCTGGGCCTTGGGGCGGTCCCGATCGGGGGCTAGACTGGGGCGAACCCAGGAGTTTTGCATGCGTCCCTCCCCGACCCAGACCCTCCGACTGTCGCTGATCCTGCTGGCGTTGCCGCTGGCGCTCGCGGCCTGTAACCGAGACGGCGATGAGGTCGCCCCGGCCGAGGTTACGGCCGAAGCCGGCACGCCTGCGCTGGAGACCCCGGCCGCCTCGCCGTCCAATCTGACATTTGCCGACAAGACCGAGCACGCCACCGTCTCCCTGACCCTGCCCGAGGGCATCAAGGCCGAGCCCGACCTGCACGCCCGCACCTATGCCGAAGAGGTCCGGAGCCTGCGTCAGTTCGAGGAGGGCGCCCAGGCCGCCCGGACCGAGGCCGAGGGCGACGAGGGCATGCCGCCCTATGAGAAGACGGTGACGGTCACGGTCGCCGGCCAGACCGGACGGTTGTTCAGCCTGCGCCGCGAAGCCTTTGACTATTCTGGCGGGGCCCATCCCAACACTCTGACGACGGGCATCGTCTGGGACCGGTCGCTGAAGCGGCTGATCGGGGCGCCGGAGCTGTTCCGGAAGGGCGCAGACCTGACGGCGCTCGATCAGGCCCTGTGCACGGCGGTGAACGCGGCCCGTCGGGAGCGGGTGCCGGGTGCCCGGACGATCACCCTGGAGGGCCGCGACGGCTGGGCCTGTCCCCGCGCGTCCGAGACCCCCTTTGTGCTGGCTCCCGGCGATCAGGCGGGCAAGGCCGGGGGACTGATCTTTCTGATCGGGCCCTATCAGGTCGGGCCGGGCGTCGAGGGTGGCTATGAGATCGCCCTCCCCCAGAGCGCCTTCAAGAGCGTGATCGCCCCGGCCTATGCCGGGGAGTTTGCGGGCCAGCCGCGGCGGACGGGGGACGTCACGCCGCGCTGACGGTCGCGCCTACTCGGCAAGGAAGCGGTCGACGATCTCGCTGAACCGCTCGGGCTGGTCGGCCATGATGAAGTGGCGGCTGTCATCGACCCGGATAAGCGTCACACCCGGCAGGGTGGCGTATTCGCGCTGCCACAGGGCGTCGGCCATGGCGGGCGGGGCACCGCCGTTGGCATCCGCCGCATAGACGGCCCAGACCGGCGTGGTCATGGCGGGCAGCGCGGGGCGGAGGTCGGTCAGCATCACCTCATGGATGGCGGTCGCCAGAGCCTGACGGTCCGAGGTCATGCCCCAGTCGACCATGGCGGCGCGGGTCGCGGGGTCGTTGGCATAGCCGGCCGCGCCCTGAACCTGACCGGCGCGGAAGCTGGCGTCGTCGGCGGCGAGGGTCCCGGCCGCAGCCTGTTCTGCAAAGGGGCGGGCGGTGTCGACCGTGACCTGCGGACCGAACAGGGCCGAAAAGAACGGCAGGCTGTCGACGCTCATCACCTTGCCGACGAGGGCGGGGTATTGCTGGGCCAGCATCAGGGCGCTCATCCCGCCCATGGAGTGGCCGATAACGGCGGGGGCCTGAAGGCTGGCCTCGTCGATGTAGCGGGCCAGTTCGTCGATGACCGGCTGGACGAAGGGGCCGTCGCCGTGGACCCAGGGCTCACCGGCGAACCCGGCCAGCTGGACCATATGGACGCGGTGGGTGGCGGAAAGCCGCTCGGCCTCGGCCCGCCAGACCTCCCGCGAGGAGGCATAGCCGGGGATGAAGATGACGTCGGGGCCTGCGCCCAGCACCTCGACCGACAGCCGGTCAGAGGTGAAGGCGGGCGCGGCTTGTGCGGCGGCCATGCGCGGCGCCATCAGGCTGAGGAGACCGCCGGCCAGCAGCAGGGCCGAGGCGAGGACCAGGGCGTGCAGGATCGAACGCCCCGAAAGGGAACGGAAATTGTGCATGGGATGATGTCCTTGAGGTGTGCCTGAACGCTCAGGCGTGCGGGTTTTCGAAGATGTCTTCCACCGGGCGGTCGAACACCACGGCGATGCGATAGGCGAGGTCGAGCGAGGGGTCGTGCTTTTCGGTCTCGAGCGCATTGACCGCCTGACGCGAGACCCCCAGTTCCTGGCCCAGCTGTTCCTGGGTCCAGCCGCGCTCGACGCGCAGCAGTTTGAGGCGGTTCTTCATCAGCGGCTGCTCCGGATGAACACCGGCATGAAGCCCATCAGCGCCCAGAACACGACATAGACCCACCAGCCCTCGACGTGCGGGGCCTCGGCGAACTTTTCGGCAAAGCCCCAGAAAACGCTGAGGGCGAAGGTCATGCCGGCAGCGAGGATGAACCGCTTGGCCGTGACGCCGGCGACGAACTCGTCGCTGTCGCGGATGAAGGCCAGGGTGGCCCAGATCTGCCCGGCCACCGGCGCCGCGACCGCCGCGGCAAGGAACCAGCCGCTGACCCCGCCGATGGGATCCAGCGCGCCACTCACGGCGAGAACGAGGGCGACGACATAGCCCAGCATGAAGAATACGGTTCGAAAGGTGTAGGCCTTGGCGGCAGATGTCATGTCACGTCCTCCTGACTGAATGTAAGGATGACCTTACACCGCTTTCATGTCATCTCAACCTGACTTTTCGTCAGGATCGCCTGACTACCTGCCCGGCCTTTTGTCCGTTTTCGAAAAGGACGGTAGGCTGGGCCATGCCCGCCGCTCCGCGCATTGCTCCGCAACAGCTGTTTCAGCCCGAGGACTGGGCGCCTTTCCGGGCGCGCAGTGCGGTGGCCGGGCCGCTGCTGGTGGTGCACTGCTGGGGGGTGATTGCGCTGGCCGTGGCGCTGGGGGTGCGGATCCCCTGGCTGATCCCGCTCAGCGGCATGATCATCGGCACGCGCCAGCTGGGGCTGGCCATATTGATGCATGAGGCGGCGCATGGCGGGCTGTCGCGCAATCTGACGCTCAATGATTTTCTCGGGCACTGGCTGTGTGCTGTGCCGGTGGGGGCGTCGCTCAACAGCTATCGGCCCTATCATCTGGCCCACCACCGCTTTGCCCAGCAGGCCGAGGACCCGGATCTGATGCTGTCGGCCCCCTTCCCCGTCAGCCCGGCCTCGCTGCGGCGGAAGCTGGTCCGCGACCTGACCGGCCAGACCTTCTTCAAGCAGAGGGTGCTGCTGCCGCTGGCGGCCATGAAGCGGTCGCGCGCTCAAGCAGCGGGGCTCCGCGAGCCGAGCGTTAGCGCGCCCAAGAGGGTGACAGATGACCATGCCTATGAGGCGCTGGTGACGGGAAAGTCGATCCTTCCGTTCCTGCTGGTTAATGCAGCGCTGCTGGCCGGGTTTGTGGCGGCAGGCATTTGGTGGGCCTTCTTCGTGCTGTGGCTGCTGCCGATGGCGACCTGGTTTCCGATGGTCACCCGCATCCGCAACATCGCCGAACACGCCTGTGTCGAGGGCTCGGCCGAGGATGCGTTTCGGGCCGCCCGCACGACCCGCGCGACCTGGCTGGAGCGGGCCTTCATCGCCCCCTACTGGGTCAACTTCCACGCCGAGCACCACCTGTTCATGCACGTGCCCTGCTGGAAACTGCCCGCCCTGCACCGCGCGGTGCATACCCGGCCCGAGGGCGCGCGGATGGAGGTGGCGGGGGGCTACGCGGAGGTGTTGCGGGCTGCGACGGCAGAGCCGCAGGGCGAGGCGCGTCCGAAATAGTCCGAAATGGCGTTTCTCATTTCCTCCCCACGCGTGGGGAGGTGGCGCGGCGCTGGCGCTGTGACGGAGGGGGCGGCGCGAGAGCGGACAGGCTGTGCTCCACCGCTTTGATTGACGGCACCTCTGCCCCCTCCACCGCTACGTGATCCCCCTCCCCATCACGATGGGGAGGAGATGACAGGGGCCGCCCGAACTGGCCGATGCCGGTCAGATCGCCTATCTTTCCCCCATGACCCGTTCCCTGATCCTGTCCGGTCTTGCCGTCGGCCTGGCCCTGGCCGGAGCCTCGGCGGCTGAGGCGCAGAGCCTGCCGCAGCCCTATATTGCGCCGCCGCCGCGTGCGGGCGCCCTGCCGCCGCCCGGAGGCTATGCGGCCGAGCGGCATCGCTATGAGATCGATCGCCAGCGGGCCGGGGCCGACCTGCGTCAGGCCGAGGCCGAGCGCGGCCGGTCGGAAGCCGCGCGCGTGGTCGCCGATCTGGAACGCCAGCGGCAGACGCCGGCCCTGACCCCGCCCGTGGCCGTGCCGCCCGGCACCCCGGCCAATGCCCGCGCCCGCCGCGAGGAGGTCGAGGCCCGCACCGGCGGGATCGACCGCTGGCTGGACGGCGACGACTGAGGCTTTCGGCCCCCCTCAACGCATCCCTTTCCCCCGACCGGCGTTCGCCGTTAAGCTGGATTAGGGACATCGAGGGAGGGCATCATGCGCTGGAGAGGCGGACAACGCGGCGGCGGCGGCATTCAGGATCGTCGGGGCATGGGCGCGGGCGGCATCGCCGGGGGCGGGCTGGGCGTCATGGTGCTGGCGGCGATCGGCTATCTGGTCTTTGGCATCCCCCCCGAAACGACGACCCAGGTCGCGACCCAGCTGGGCGCGGCGGGCAGTCAGGCCGAGGGCGAGCGCGGCACGCCCGCGGATGAGGCGGGCCTGTTCGTCGATGTGATCGGCGGCAATGTGAACGCCGTCTGGTCGGACCTGCTGATGGGCTACCGCGCGCCGACCGTGGTCCTGTACGAGGTCGGCACCGGCACGGGCTGCGGCTTTGGTCAGGCGGCCATGGGGCCGTTCTATTGTCCGGCGGATCAGACCGTCTATCTGGACCTTGGCTTCTGGCAGCAGATGCAGACCCAGCTGGGTGCCTCGGGCGCCGACTTCGCCAAGGCCTATGTGATCGCCCATGAGTTCGCTCACCACGTCCAGACCCTGACGGGGGCCTCGGACGATGTGCGGCGGGCGCAGGCGCAGGCCACCAGCCAGGCCGAGGCCAACCGCTTCTCGGTCGCGCTGGAGCTGCAAGCCGACTGCTATGCCGGGGTCTGGGCGGCCAATGCCGCGCGCCTGTCGGGCGGCGAAGTGGCGCTGCGTCCCGGTGATCTGGAAGAAGGGCTGAAGACGGCGGCGGCCATCGGCGACGACGCCCTGCAGCAACGCGGAGGGGGTCGCGTCTCGCCCGACAGCTTCACCCACGGATCGTCGGAACAGCGGGTCGAGTGGCTGCAGCGCGGCTATGAGACCGGCGACCCGGCGGCGTGCGACACCTTCCGGGGTTACTGAACCACCGTCAGGTCCAGCTGGGCGGAGCGGTAGAGGGCGCCGCCGCCGATATCCAGCAGCAGGCCCTGATCGCGGAAGGCGGCCATGCCCAGCAGGGCCTCGGGAATGCCGGGCATGCCGACCGCGCCATAGACCGGCACATCGACCTCGCGGAAGGTGCGGCCGACGGCGCGGAGCCGCGCGACGGTCAGGATGTCGGCGGTGATCTGTCCCCCCAGCACCAGACTTTCGCCGGTCCCGGCCGGGCGTCCGTCGAGGATGCCGGCAGCCTCAGCGGCGGGCTGGCTGAGGCTGAGGATGGAGGAGGCGCCGGTGTCGACCACGGCATCCAGGGTGTGGCCCTCGACCTCGACGGGCGTGACGAGGGCGGTGCCGCGCCGGCGGACGGCGACCCGGCTCCAGCGCGCGTCATGGACGACGGCCTGACGGTCCATCAGCCGCATGCGACGGTCGACCAGATCGACCTCGAGCGCCAGCAGTTTCAGCAGGTCCTGCCCCAGGATCAGGGGAGCGGACAGGCCCTCTTCATCCGCCAGCGGGCCGAGGTCGAGGATGGCGCAGCGCAGGCCGCTGAGCGACAGGCCGTCCATGGCCATGTCCAGCCGCACACCCTTGCCCATCTGGGGCTGACCGCCGACGCCATAGGCCACCAGCGGGATGTCGAACAGCGGGCGCGGGCCCAGCTCGGCCTCAATGGCGGTGTGGAAGTCGCGGTCGATCACCGAATACTGGGCGCCGCTGTCGATCAGGGCATTGACCGTCTGGCCCGCGATGCGGACCGGAATGGTCGGGCTGATCACCCGGGCGGCGAAGTCGATCCACGGCGTGGTCGTGCCCGCCGTGAAGGCCAGACCCGGCGCGCTCCACAGGACATTCTCCTTCAGCCACCAGCCGCCGCCCAGGGCGCCGGCGATGACACCTGTGCGGATCAGGAGGCTGCGACGGTTCATGCCGCCCTGTTTGGCCTGAACGCGCGGCGAAGACCAGAGCGGGGGTGACCAGAGACGATCAGCCGCCCGAGGCTGCGCCCTGGGGTCGCGGACGGTTCTGCATGGCGCCGGTCATGGGGATGAAGAACACCCCGACGTCGCGGCGCGAACGGACGCGGCCGTCGGCGTCCTTGGTGTAGACATACAGGACCTGGCCCCGGCGGAAGGGCTGCCCGATCGGGATGATCAGCTTGCCGCCGGGCTTGAGCTGTCGGAACAGCTCGGGCGGGGCGTACTGGGCGACGCACGTCAGCATGATGGTGTCGAACCCGCCCTCGACCTCGGGCCAGCCGAAATAGCCGTCGCCGACGCGGGCGTGGACGTTGTCGTAGCCCAGCGGCTTGAAGATCTTGCTGACCGCATGGCCGACCGGCTGGATGATCTCGATCGTGTAGGAGTCGCGCACGATCCGCGACAACAGGGACGACTGGAAACCCGAGCCGGTGCCGATTTCCAGCGTCACATCGGTGGGCTTGGGCTCGGCGAGCTGGGTCATATAGGCCTGACCCAGATAGTCGCTGAGCACCGAGCCATGGCCGATGGCCCAGGGCTTGGGATTGGCCTCATAGGCCTGGTACGCCGTCGAATCCTGTGAGGCATAGGCGTAGTGATAGAAGTCGCGCGGCACGCTCTCGAAGGCCTGGACCACGCGGGGATCGGCCGCGCCGAACTTGCCGTCCAGATAGGTCTTGATGCGCTGGACGGCGGCGGGCTTGCGCGACTGGATGGCGTCGAACTGGGCGCGGCTGAGACTGCTGGGGCGCTCGGAGGCGGCCATGGCGGCGACGAAGGCCTCATAGGTCCACGGTTGGGCCGGCATGCGGACGGTTTCGGAGACGGCGCTGTCGGTCGCCTCGGGGGCAACTGCGGCCGTCGGGGCCCCGGTCGAAGGCGCAGGCGTATCGCCGCCCGTGCGGGTCGGGTTCAGCCGGGCCTGAAGCCGCTCGCGCGTGGCCTCGTCACAGGCGGCGAGGGTCGAGGCTCCGGCCAGGGCCGCGCCTCCGGCGATCAGGCGTCTACGGTCGATCGTCATGGCGGAAATCCTTTTTACGCAGGCGACGAAACAGGAAGGGGATCAGGGGTGGACCGCGCTCGGCGGCCCGGCGGCAGGGCGAGGAAGGCCAGCAGGTAGAGCGCGGCGCCGACCATCAGCAGGGAGGAGAAGCCGACCTCGCGCGACATCAGATTGGCCAGCGGCGTGGCGACGACCGAGAAAGCGCCGTTCAGCCCCCAGGCCCAGGGCAGCATCCGCCCCTCGCCCACCTGAATCAGGCCCAGCGGGAAGGGCAGGCCCAGCGCCAGCGACACGGGCGCAGCCGCCGCCAGAACGATCAGCCCGCGCACCCATGCGGGCTGGTCCAGCGTCGACAGCATGACGGCCTCGCCCCGGGTGAACACCAGCCAGATCCAGCCCAGCACCACGATCAGGGAAATGAACGAGGCCACCTTGGGCAGGGCCGCGACCCGCCCGGCGATCAGACTGCCCAGACCCGAGAAGATCAGCATGGACGTCAGCACCAGGGCAAAGGCCGAGGAATAGTCGTTGAGATAGAAGGCCGCCTTGTCGATCAGGAAGATCTCGATCAGCAGGAAGCCCAGCCCCAGACTGGGGAAGTACAGCACCGGCCAGAGGCGGCGGGGCTCGGGTGCGGCGACCTTCCGTCTACGGAACATCAGCGGGGCGGCCAGCACCAGCAGGGCGATCAGAGCGGCCTGGGCCAGCACCACCAGATTGACGAGGGCGCCGATCTCGGCCTGGGGCAGGACCTCAAGCCGGTGGATCAGGGTCGTCGGCCGGTCGAGCCGGAGCGAGGCATAATAGGCGGGCCGGTCCAGGGTCTGGGGCCGGATGTTGAAGGCGCGGCTGGAGGGGCTGTCGCGGCCCTGCAGCACCGCCTCGGCCTCGCGGGCAATGGCATCGTCCGTGCCCTGCGAAACCACGGTGCCGCTCTCGAAGGAGACGACCGGCAGGTCGTTGAACAGGCCTGCGCGCGCGGCCTCGATGTCCAGCCCGGGACGCCAGGAAATGTCGAACGAGCGGGCGGCGGCGAAGGTCTCGAGCGCCGCCACATCCGCCTCGCTCCACGGCGTGGGCGAAATCAGGATGCGGGCATTCCACGCCGACCGATAGACCATGACGTGGTCCTCGGGGCGCTCGACCCCGGCCCGGATCAAGGCCTCGCGTGCCGTCGCCATCACCCGGAAGGCATAGACGGGGAAGTCGCGGATCGAGACCGGGACCGAGACCATCCCTTCGGGCTCAAGCGCGGCCAGATAGGCCTGCATGGCCTCGACCGTCAGCGCCGTGACATTGGCTGGCGCCGCATCGATGAAGTCGGACGAGACGTCGATGACATCGAAGCGCTCGCCGGGCGCCGCACCCGCCGCCCGGGCGACGGCCAGCGGTCCGCCCTCGGCCAGTTGCACATCGTCGCCCAGCGCCAGACCGCGCGAGGGTCCGAGCCCGTGGGTCAGGGCGTGCTTCAGCACCGGCTCGCTCTCGACCACCAGCAGGCGTTCGGCCCCCAGCGCCCGGGCCTCGGCCAGACGGAAGCCGCCGGAGGCCCCGAGGATCAGCGCCCCGGCCCGGGGCCTCAGCACATAGGGGGCCGCCGACAGGGCGCTGTCGGCATAGCCGCCGCCCAGACCGCCCGCCTTGGGCAGGGCCGCGATCCGGCTGCCGTCGCGGTAGAGGCCATAGGTCGAAGGCGGTCCCTCGACCTCCATCATGGAGGCATTGTTGGAGACGTCGGCGTCGACCCGCTCGGTGAAATTGTCGAGCATCAGATAGTGGCCGCGCGGGCGACGGACTTCGGCCACCACCTCGGCCCCCTGGGTGTTCATGGGCGCATAGACGGCCTTGAACTCGGAATAGGCGGGCGGGGTGCCCAGCAGCAGGATGGCCTCGCCCAGCACAAGGGCGCCTCCGGCCAGCGCCCCGCCGAGGGTACTGAAGCGGCCCGGCTGGAACAGGGGCGCCAGCGCCAGCGGCACCAGCAACAGCGGCGCCAGCAGGAAGGGATGGACGAGGAACATCAGCCCCAGCGCCAGCGCCGATCCCAGCCCCGCCCCGATCAGGTCATAGGCATAGACCCGGCCGATTTCTCGCGGATTCAGGATGAAGATCAGCGCGATATAGAGGCCGGCCAGAAAGAAGAAGGGCAGCAGGGCGCCGTAATAGCCCGCGATATTGAGCAGCTGGTCGGCCCAGGTCGTGGGGTTCTGGAGCTGCAGCGGATTGAACGGATTGCGGGCGATGCGCTCATAGCCAAGGGCCGCCGCCAGCACCATTGTGGCCGGAAGGACGGCGCGCAGCCACTCGCCATGCCGTTCGACCGTATCGCGGAACAGGGCCACCGCGACGCCCGACAGGGCAAAGCCGGCCATGACTATGGAGATGATCCAGTAGCCATACTCGGACCATTTCGCGACGGCGAAGTAGCGGGTCAGGGCGTTCTCGATGCCGACCACACCCAGCGCCACCAGGAACAGGGGGATCAGCGCGGCCCGTGTGCTCTTTGCCAGGCCGGTCACAGGGCCGCCCACGCCACAGGCGTCCGGATCACGAGGTGATTCCGACA
>JAHJYN010000074.1 GCA_018826885.1 Alphaproteobacteria bacterium
AGCCCTTGTCCGAACCGCCCCGGATGTGAGCGATGGCATAGATCCAGCCCCGGTCCACCAGCGACAGCCGGTTGGTGGAGAAGCTGGCCGACATGGGGATGCCATAGGAGCCATAGCCGTAGAGCAGCAGCGGCGCCGAGCCGTTCACCGGCGTCGTCTTGCGGCGGACGATGGTGACGGGCACCAGCTGACCGTCGCTGGCCGGGGCATTCAGCCGCTCGACGACATAGTCGGCCGCGTTGTGGCCAGAGGGGATCTCCTGAACCTTGCGCAGGGTCCGCTCGCGCGTCGCCAGATCATAATCATAGGTCGAGGTCGGCGTGGACGGCGAGTTGTAGCCATAGCGCATGACCGTGGTGTCGAACTCGGACGCCCCGGCCAGATTGAGCGCATAGGCGGGCTCGTCGACGGCGATCTCATGCTCGGCGCCCGCGCGGTCGCGGATCACGATCCGGGTGTTGGCGTCGGCGCGCTCCTGACGGGCGATGAAGTCCTTCACCAGCGAGATGCCTTCGATGTAGCGGCCCGGGGTGTGGGGGATCAGGTCGGTCCAGCTGGCCTTGCCCGGCGACCCGGTCGGCGCCTCACAGACCTTGAAGTCGATCGAGTCGTCGGCGTTCGTATGGATGACCCAGCGATCACCCCAGTGGTCGGCGTCATACTTGCGGGCGACCTCGCGCGGCTCAACGACTCGCGGCGTGGCGGTGATGTCGTCGGCGGGGATGAAGCGGGTCTCGGAGGTTTCCTGATTGCCGATGCCGATGATCATGAAGCGGTCGTCGGACGTGCGCCCGACGCCGATGAACATGCCCTCGTCCTCTTCCTCATAGACCAGGGTGATGGCGCCACCGCGCGCCGGGCGGCGGAAGATCTTGTCCGGACGGCCGTTGTCGTTGCGG
Organism: Alphaproteobacteria bacterium; assembly: GCA_018826885.1. Taxonomy (GTDB): domain Bacteria; phylum Pseudomonadota; class Alphaproteobacteria; order Caulobacterales; family Caulobacteraceae; genus Brevundimonas. The sequence goes on from JAHJYN010000074.1 coordinate 900, forward strand.
TTGGTCCAGAAGATCCACTGGCTGTCCGGCGAGAAGGTCAGCCCGCCCGAGGCGGACTCGATCGGCTCTCCCACCAACTGGCCCGTCGCCAGATCCTTGACATAGATGCGGTAGACCTCGGACCCCTGCGCATCCTCCGAATAGCCGAACAGGGCGTGGTCGGGGCTCCAGGCGGTATCGCCCACATCGGAATAGGCCTTACCCTCGGCCAGAGCGTTGGCGTCCAGAAGCTCCTGAACGGTGATGACCGGCATCAATCCCGGGCGGGCATCGCGCCATTCCTGGGACGGCATGCGGGTCCGACGCATGTAGCGCGGGTGCTGATCGCCGGTCTTGTACTCGGTGTAATACTCCCAATCGCCGTCGGGGGAGGGGACCGAGCTGTCGTCCTGTTTGATCCGGCCCTTCATCTCCTCGAACATCGTGGCCTGCAGCGGCTCGGTCGAGGCCAGCATGGCCTCGCGATAGGCGTTCTCGGCGTCGAGGTGCTCCTTGACATCGGCCTTGATCAGGGTCGGGTCGCGCAGCACCGCCTGCCAGTTGTCGTCCTTCATCCACTGGTATTCGTCCACCCGGGTGCGGCCCAGCTGTTCGATGGTGACCGGGATCTTCTTGGCGACGGGAGGGACGGGCATGCTGGAGAGGGTGCCTTTCGGAGAGCGGGCAAGGGTCGGGGAGGCGGCGGCCGCAAGGGCGGTGGAGGCGGTGGACGCGATCATCTGCCGACGGTTCATGACAGGCTCCAGCAAGGGACGGAAATCAGGAGCCGGCACCATGATCCGCGCCGCGCCAAGGCGTCAAATGAACTAACGGCCATGATGGACTCAGGGGGCCAGAACCGCCGGGGTCATACGCAGCAGCAGGTCGCCGCCCTGACCAATGGCGGCCAGACGGCTCGACACATGGCCGAGCACATTGGCGGCATAGACCTCATAAAGGGCGATGCGGCCGTCCAGCCAGTCGGCGTCCCCCTCGCCATTGGCCTTGAGCGTCTGGGCCGCCAGCGCGCCCCGGGCGAGGAACCAGCCGCCGATCACATCACCCATCAGCTTCAGATAGGCATCGGCAGCGGCCAATACGTCGGCGGTGCCGTCCTCGGCCGCCTTGCGGTCCAGCAGCCACAGGGTGGCGTCCTCGACTGCGGACAGGGCATTGGCCATCCGCTCGACCGGCTTGCCGTCGTAGAGGCCGGCCAGCGGCGTCAGCACCGTCTTCATCTCCTCGATCAGCAGGCGCGCGGCGGCGCCGCCATCCTGCGACAGCTTGCGACCGACGAGGTCCATGGCCTGGATGCCATTGGTGCCCTCATAGATCGGGGCAATGCGAGCATCGCGATAATACTGGGCCGCGCCGGTTTCCTCGATAAAGCCCATGCCGCCGTGGATCTGGATGCCCATGGAGGCGACCTCGACCCCCATGTCGGTTGCCCAGGCCTTGGCGATCGGGGTGAGCAGGTCCTCGCGGCCCTTCCATTGCCGGGCAGCCTCGGCATCGGCCGAACTGCGGGCGAGGTCAGCGGCCATGCCGGTCGCCAGACAGATCGCGCGGCCGGCAGCGATCCGGGCCTTCATGACCGACAGGGTACGGCGCACATCGGGGTGGTCGAGGATCGGGGCCGAGGCCTCGCCCGTCCATACCGACCGGCCCTGACGGCGGTCCGTGGCGTAGGCCAGGGCGTGCTGATAGGCGCGCTCGGCGATGCCGACCCCCTCGACACCCACGGCCACGCGGGCGGCGTTCATCATGGTGAACATATGGGCCAGCCCCTCATTGGGACGGCCGACCAGTTCGGCGGTGGCGCCCTCATAGGCCATGACGCAGGTGGGCGAGGCGTGGATGCCCAGCTTGTGTTCGACCCCGACGGGCCGAAAGGCGTTGCGCTCGCCCCGCGAGCCGTCGGCGTTCAACAGGTATTTGGGCGCCAGGAACAGGCTGATCCCTTTCGGCCCCGGGGGCGCGTCGGGCAGGCGGGCGAGGACCATGTGGACGATGTTGTCCGTCATGTCGTGGTCGCCCCAGGTGATGTAGATCTTCTGGCCGGTCAGGCTGTAGCTGCCGTCGCCATTGGGCGTCGCCGTCGACGTCAGCGCACCGAGGTCCGAGCCGGCATTGGGCTCGGTCAGGACCATGGCCCCGGTCCATTCGCCCGAGATCAGCTTCTCCAGATAGGTGGTCTTCTGGGCCTCGGTGCCATGGGCCTCCAGCGCCTCGATGGCCGCCAGCGACAGCATGGGACACAGGCCAAAGGCCATATTGGCCGAGTGCACAGTCTCGAACGCCGCCAGCTCCAGCGCCTTCGGGAGGCCCTGACCGCCGTGCGCCGTCGGGGCGGCCAGACCCATCCAGCCGCCCTCGACAAAGGTGCGGTAGGCGTCGCCAAAGCCGGGCGCCGGAATCACTCCGTCGCCCTCGAGGCGTGCCCCGGCCCGGTCACCGGAGACATTCAGGGGCGCCAGGGTGCCCTCGGACACCTGTCCGGCGGCCTCCAGCACAGCGTCCACGACGTCGGCGTCAAGGTCGGGATACGCCCCAGTGGCCTGAAGGTCCTCAAGGCCAAGGACGTGCTTCAGAGTGAAACCCAGGTCGCGAAGCGGGGCGCGGTAGCTCATTGGGACTCCCTTGATCGAACAGGTAGCGATACGATTGGGCCGACACTTGGCCGGGATCGCTGCATTTGCCAAGTTTGGTCCACTGCCGTCACGGAAGGGAAGTCATGGCTGAGCCCCGGAATCGATACTCGCAGGTGTCCCTGATCCTGCACTGGCTGATCGCCCTGATGGTGATCGGTCAGATCGCCCTGATCATGGCGCATGACGCCACCGAGGGCGATCTCAGCCGGTCCTTCGTCATGCTTCACAAGTCGGTGGGGCTGTCGATTCTGGTGCTGACGCTGGTGAGGCTGGGCTGGCGGATCGCCAATCCGGCCATTCCGCTGCCGGCAGAAATGCCGAAATGGCAGGCCCTGCTGGCCCGCGGCACGCATGTAATGTTCTATCTGGTGCTGATCGGCATGCCGCTGGGCGGATGGGCCGCATCCTCGGCCGCGGGTCGCGACATCGACTTCTTCGGCCTGTTCAACTGGCCGCTGCTGCCGATCTCCGGCGGGCGCGAGGTCGCGGGACAGTTCATGGATGCCCACGAGATGGGCGCCAAGCTGCTGTACGTCCTGTTGGCGATGCATATCCTCGGCGCGCTCAAGCACCACTTCGTCGACCGTGACAATGTGCTGCACCGGATGCTGCCCTTCATTCCCCGCCGCCCGTGAGTGATCGGGTCGCGGATGCCGCGGCGGCCCTGTCGCGCGGCGAGCTGGTACTGTTGCCGACCGAGACGGTCTACGGGCTGGCCGCCGACGCCGGCAATGCCGAAGCCGTGGCCCGGATCTTTGCCGCCAAGGGCCGTCCGCGCTTCAACCCCCTGATCGCCCATGTCGACAGCATCGAGGCGGCCGCGCGCGTGGGCGTCATGACCACGATGGCCGAGGCCCTCGCCGCCCGCTTCTGGCCCGGGCCGCTGACGCTGGTGCTGCAGGCCCTGCCAGATGGTCCGGTCTGTGACCTCGCACGGGCGGGGCTGGACAGTGTGGCGGTGCGGCTGCCCGGACACCCGTTGGCCCGTGCGGTCATCGGCGGGTTTGGCGGCCCTGTCGTGGCCCCGTCGGCCAACCGTTCGGGCCGCCCCAGCCCCACGACCTTTGCCGACGCCGTGGAGGAGACCGGACCGTCTGCTGCGGTGGCGCTGGACGGTGGGGACTGTGAAGTCGGGCTGGAGAGTACCGTCGTCTCCCTGCTGGGGGATCGTCCGCGCCTGCTACGCCCCGGCAGTGTCACGCGCGCTGAGATCGAGGCCGTGATTGGGCCGCTGGAGGCCGACGCGGGCGAGGGGCACCGGTCGCCCGGGCGTCTGACCCTGCACTATGCACCCGACGCGCCGGTCCGGATCGAGGCCGCAGATGCCGCTCCGGGCGAGATCCTGCTGGGCTTCGGCCCCGGCGTCGGCGATCCGCGCTGGAGCCTCAGTCCCTCAGGCGATCTGACCGAGGCGGCCGCGCGCCTGTTCCGCCTGTTGCGGGAAGCAGATCGCGAACATCCGGTGGGTATCGCCGTATCGCCCATTCCTGACACAGGTCTGGGCGAGGCCATCAACGACCGCCTGCGTCGGGCTGCCGGATTCGTCGGCTAGAGGAAGCGGGCCTTCAGGTCGACACTGGGCGTCTTGCCGACCTGGGCCAGACAGTCGGTGAGCCAGATGTCAGCCGCCGCCCGACCCTTGTCCTTGAGGCGGTTGAGGAAGGTCCATTCCGTGTCGAACTTGGAGCGCAGGGGCAGGTCCGACAGGTGGGTGTCGGCCTCGATGGCATGCAGGCGCAGCTTGCGATACCCGTCATCGCCCGTCTGGTTCAGGCGCCCGGCCTCGATCAGGTCCTGGACGAAGGCCACCGCCCGCAGTTCGGCGACCAGGGGGGCGTTGAAGACGATCTCGTTCAACCGGTCCATGATGACGTCGGCGTCGCGGGGCGTCTCGTCCCGCTGGAACGGATTGAGCGGCAGCAGCAGGATGTCGTCGGGGGTTGAGGCGTAGAACAGCGGCCACAGCGGCGGATTGGCCAGATAGCCCCCGTCCCAATAGGGCTCGCCCTCGATCTCGACCGCCTGGAACAGGTGCGGCAGACAGGCCGAGGCCAGCAGCACATCCACCGACAGTTCGGCATTGTCGAACAGCCGCACCCGACCCTGTTTGACCGCCGTCGTGGCCACGAACAGCTGGATGTCCGACCGCCGGACGGCTTCGAAATCGACAACCGTATCCAGAACCCGGCGTAGAGGATTGAGGTTGAAGGGGTTGAATTGATAGGGCGACATGCTCATCGCCAAGCTTTCGGCTGACCGCCACAGCGGCGTGTCCTTCATCCAGGCCGGGCTGAAGGTCGCGCTCCAGATCGAGCTGTCACCAAAGACATTGCGGCCGCCGGACAGATTGATCTCGCGCCACAGCTTGTCCAGCGCCAAGCGGGCGCTGTCGAACCCGCCGGCCTCGAGCCCGGTGATCAACGCCGCGGCGTTCATCGCCCCGGCCGAGGCACAGGTCACGGCGCGGAAATCCAGCGCCTCCGCCTCCAGCAACCGGTCCAGCACACCCCACTGGAAGGCGCCATGCGAACCGCCGCCTTGCAGGGCCAGGCAGACCGGCGGGGGAGGGGCTGTGCGGGCCATGAGGCCTATTGCGCCGTCCAGCCACCGTCGATCGAGAAGGCCGTCCCGTTGGCGGACGCTCCCAGGTCGGAGACCAGATAGAGAAAGATGCCGACCAGCTCATCGGTCGTCACGAACCGCTTGGTCGGCTGGGACTTGAGGATCACCTCTTCCAGCACGCGGTCCCTGGAAATGCCGTGAGTGCGGGCCTGATCGGCGATCTGTTTGTCGACGATGGGCGTTTCGACAAAGCCGGGGCAGATGGCGTTGCAGGTGATCCCCTCGCGCGCCAATTCCAGCCCGACGGTCTTGGTCAGGCCGATGACACCGTGCTTGGCGGCGACATAGGCCGATTTGAAGGGGCTGGCGACCAGACCGTGGGCCGAGGCGACATTGATGATCCGGCCGCGGCCCTGGGCCTTCATGATCGGCACCGCCGCCCGCGTGGCATAGAAGGCCGACGACAGGTTGATGGCGATGATCTGTTCCCACTTGTCGGCGGGGAATTTCTCGATGGCCTCGACGTGCTG
>JAHJYN010000075.1 GCA_018826885.1 Alphaproteobacteria bacterium
GCGGCTGCCCATGATGATGGCCACGGGGGCCGTGGCATCCCCTGCCGGAGGTGTCGGTTCCATGGAGGACGGGGCCATGGGTGTCCCTCAAACGCGCGCCCGTGCGGGCGGGAAGGGGCCGGTTACAGCACCCGCGTTGCGCCTGCAACCAAGCAGGTTAGCATCGGGGCGGGCGAGAGCGCCTGAGTCGGGCCGTCGGGGCCCGTCGACTGACTGTGGAGCCCTGCCGTTTCCGTGTCCCAGACCACTGCCCCGCTGCCGGATTCCGACGCCCTTGAGGCCGAGCTGGCCCGGCTGCGCGCCGAGGTCGAGGCCCTGCGGGCACGCGCCGAAGCGGCCGAGGCTGCGGCCGACCATGATGTGCTGACCCCGGCCCTGAACCGGCGCGGGTTCGTGACGGCGCTCCACCGGGCCATGGCCTATTGCAAGCGGCATCAGGTGCCGGCGGTGCTGCTGTATCTGGATCTGGACGGCTTCAAGGGCGTCAATGACACCTATGGCCATGCGGCGGGCGATGCGGCCCTGGTGCGGGTGGCCGAGCTGATGCGCGACAATCTGCGGGAATCGGATGCGGTCGGGCGTCTGGGCGGGGACGAGTTCGGCCTGCTGATGATGAATGCTGGCATCGAGGAAGGCCGCGACAAGGCGGCGCGTCTGGCCGAGACGCTGAAGACCGAAGGGTTTTTGTATGACGGCCGGACGGTGCCGCTGGGCGGGTCGTTCGGGGTGCGGGCCTGGACCGGTCAGGAAGACGTCGAGACCTGGCTGGCCGAGGCCGACGCGGCCATGTGGCTGCGCAAGCCGGGGCGCAGCTGAGGCGTCAGGCGATAATGTCGGGGAGGATGCGGGCCTCGATCTTCACGATCTCGTCGCGGAGGGCCAGCTTCTGGCGCTTGAGGCGGGCGATGCGCAACTGATCGGGGACGGCGGTGGCGCCCAGAGCCTCGATCGCCGCGTCCAGATCGGCGTGCTCGCGACGCAGTCCCCGGAGCCGGATGTGAAGCGCCAGTTCTTCTTCCGTCAGACTCGCGTCGTCGTTCATTGCGGCCGGTACCCCTGATTTCCCTGTCTATAGCCGAGCCGGGGTCAGGCTGAAAGACACGCGGTCAGGGTCTGGAGTTCCTTGCGCGGGGTGACGGGTGACCAGACGCGGGTGACGGCGACCAGGGTCTTGAGCGTATCGGCCCCGGGCGCCGCCTCGCGCGGCAGATGCTCCAGCGCCTGCATCAGATGGTGTTCGGCCCGGCGCTCCAGCGCGATGGTCTTCTGGCGGATGTCCAGACGGGCGCCGGCCTCGATATCGGGGTGGGGCGACTTGAGCTTGCGGCGCAGCGCGCGCAGGGCGTCGAGGGTCGTCTCATCCCAGGCGCGGGCGATGTCGCAGGCGGCCTCAAGCGTCTCCTCCGACGCCGACTCGTCCCGGGACGCGATCCAGGCTGCCCACAGCAGCAGGGGCACGCACTGGCCATGACGGTCCTGCAGGTCGACGCAGGCGTCGGCCACGCCGTCGCGGCCATAGGCCTCAAGCGCCCAGTCCCAGAAGCCGGGGGGGCTCATGACGCGGGGCCGCTCAGGCCGCTCCAGCGGGTGACGGGCGACCAGTCCAGATCGAACAGGTCCAGCACGCGGCCGACGCTCTGGTCGATCACCTGGTCCAGACTGTCGGGACGGGCGTAGAGGGCGGGCAGGGGCGGGGCGATGATGGCGCCCATTTCCGACAGGGCGGTCAGGGTGCGCAGATGGCCGAGGTGAAGTGGCGTCTCGCGCACCATCAGCACCAGTCGGCGGCGTTCCTTGAGGGTGACGTCGGCGGCGCGGGTCAGCAGGGTGGAGGTGATGCCGGTGGCGATCTCGCCCGCGCTGCGGATCGAGCAGGGGGCGATGACCATGCCGCGCGTGCGGAACGAGCCCGAGGCGATCGAGGCCCCGACGTCGGCGACCTTGTGGACCACATCGGCGCGGTCGGTCAGGTCCTGGGGCGACAGATCGGTTTCCTGCGACAGGGTCAGCAGGGCAGCGCGCGACACCACCAGGTGCGACAATACGCCCAGCTCCCGGAGAGCATCGAGCATCCGCACGCCATAGATGACGCCGGATGCGCCGCTGATGCCCACGATCAGGGGGCGATCATCCCTGGATACGGCAGAGTTCAAAACTTTGACCCTTTTGGCAGCGACCCTGTTTTGGTCCGGATGCTACGCGAATCACCGAAACGTGATTCCACACGGTCGGCATCCGGGCGCTCAATCTACTGGTCCCTTAGACAAGGAGGCGCAAGCCATGACCATCGAGGCGCGTATTCGCGAACTGGGAAACCGTCACCGCAATCTGGA
>JAHJYN010000076.1 GCA_018826885.1 Alphaproteobacteria bacterium
CCGAAGAACAGCAGGCTGATCATGGCGCACATGAAGACGATGTTGACGTACTCGCCCATCATGAACAGCAGATACGGCGTCGAGCTGTATTCCACCTGATAGCCGGCGACGAGCTCGGACTCGGCCTCGGGCAGGTCGAACGGCGGCCGGTTGGTCTCGGCCAGGGCCGAGATGAAGAAGATGATGGCCATCGGGAACATGATCAGCACGGTCGGCCAGGTCCCGGCTCCGCCGCCAAAGGCGAACCAGTTCCAGATCCAGCCGTCCTGCTGCGTCACGATCGACGTCAGGTTCATCGTCCCGGACAGCAGGATCACATTGATGATCACCAGTCCGATGGAGACCTCATAGGACACCATCTGCGCCGCCGAGCGCAGCGCGCCCAGGAACGGATACTTCGAGTTGGAGGCCCAGCCTCCCATTATGATGCCGTACACGCCCAGCGACGACACCGCGAAGATGTAGAGGATGCCGACGTTCAGGTCCGACATCACCCAGCCGGGGGCGAACGGAATCACCGCCCAGGCCATGAAGGCCAGGATCACGGTGATGATCGGCGCCAGCAGGAAGACCGTCTTGTCGGCCCCGGCCGGCACGACGATTTCCTTCAGCACGAACTTCAGCATGTCGGCGAACGACTGCAGCAGACCGAACGGGCCCACGACGTTAGGGCCCTTGCGCATCTGCACGCCCGCCCAGATCTTGCGATCCGCCAGCAGCAGGAAGGCGACGGCCAGCAGCACGCCGACACTGATCAGCAGCGCCGCGCCGGTCGAGGCCAGCGTCCAGCCGAGGGGCGAGTTCCAGAAACCGTTGTCCATGGCTTACTCCGCCGCCATCGCGACCGGGGCGATCCGCTGGGCGGACAGCTCGGCCATGGTCGCGCTGGCCCGCGCGATCGGGTTGGAAAGATAGGGGTCGCGGATCGGGCTGGCGAAGGCGACATCGCCCAGATCGCCCTTCACGCCCAGCTTCGACGGATCAAAGGCCGCCGCCGGTGCCAGATAGTCGATCCGCCCGAACGTCGGGTGATCGGCCATCAGCTTTCCGCGCAGCTGGTCCAGGGTGTCGTACGGCAGGGTGTGGCCGACCCGCTCGGACAGGGCGCGCAGGATAGCCCAGTCTTCCTTAGCCTGTCCCTTGGGGAAGACAACCCGTTCGGCCATCTGCACCCGGCCCTCGGTGTTCACATACAGGCCGGACTTTTCCGTATAGGCGGCGCCCGGCAGGATGACGTCGGCGCCATGCGCGCCGCGGTCCCCATGGCTGCCCAGATAGACGGTGAAGGCGCCCGAGGCCGAGGCGTCGATCTCGTCGGCGCCCAGCAGGAACAGCACGTCCAGCTGACCCTTCTTGACCATGTCCGTGGCCGACAGACCGCCCTCGCCCGGCACAAAGCCCATGTCGAGACCGCCAACGCGGCTGGCCGCCGTGTGCAGCACGTTGAAGCCGTTCCAGCCGTCGGCGATGACGCCATGCTTCTTCGCCAGGGCACCCAGCGCACTCAGCACCGCCGGTCCGGTCTCGCCCGCCAGGGCGCCCGCGCCGACGATGATGGCCGGACGTTCGGCCTTCGACAGCATGTCGGTCGCCGCCTTGGGCAGCTTCGACAGAGTCTTCGATCCCGCGCCCAACCAGTTGTAATCATAGCTGAGATCGACCTGCTCGCCGATCAGGGCGACCTCGGTCTGGCCACTCAGCCAGATCTTGCGCAGGCGGGTGTTCAGCAGCGGCGCCTCGACACGCGGGTCGGCACCGACGATCAGCACGGCGTCCGCCGCCTCGATCCCCGCCAGGCCCGAGTTGAACAGCCAGCCTTCGCGGGTGTCACCGCCCAGCGGCGATCCGTCCTGACGGCAATCCGTATGGGCCGAGCCCAGCGCGCGGAACAGGTCCAGCGCCGCCTTCATTGACTCGGCGTCCTGCAGGTCGCCCGCGACCACGCCGATGCAATCCGCAGCGGCCGCCTTCAGCTTGTCGGCGACGACGCCCAGCGCCTCGTCCCAGCTGGCGGCGCGCAGCTTGCCGTTCTCGCGCACAAACGGCCGGTCCAGCCGGCGCGTGGTCAGTCCGTCGACGACATAGCGGCTCTTGTCCGACAGCCACTCCTCATTGATGCCCTCGTGGACGCGCGGCAGCACCCGCATGACCTCGGACCCGCGCGCATCGGCCCGGATGTTCGAGCCCAGGGCGTCCATCACATCGATGGTCTCGGTCTTCTTCAGTTCCCACGGCCGATAGTGGAAGGCCCACGGGCGGTGGGTCAGGGCGCCGACCGGGCACAGGTCATTGACGTTGCCCGACAGCTCGGAGTTCACCGAGCTTTCCAGATAGGTGGTGATCTCGGCGCTCTCGCCGCGCGAGATCATGCCGATGTCCGGCACGCCCGCCACCTCGGTGATGAAACGCACACAGCGCGTGCACTGGATGCAGCGCGTCATATAGGTCTTGATGGTCGGACCCATGTGCTTTTCTTCGACCGCACGCTTGTTCTCGGCATAGCGAGAGCCGTCGCGGCCATAGCCCATGGCCTGATCCTGCAGGTCGCACTCGCCACCCTGATCGCAGATCGGGCAGTCCAGCGGGTGGTTGATGAGCAGGAACTCCATCACCCCTTCGCGGGCCTTCTTGACCATCGGCGTGTCGGTGAAGATCTCCTGCCCGTCGGCCGCCGGCAGGGCGCACGAAGCCTGCGGCTTGGGCGGGCCGGGCTTCACCTCGACCAGACACATCCGGCAGTTACCGGCGATCGACAGCCGCTCGTGATAGCAGAAGCGCGGGATCTCTTCCCCGGCGCGCTCGGCCACCTGCAGCACGGTCATGCCGGCTTCGAATTCGACGTCTACGCCGTTGACCTTGGCGACGGGCATCAGCGGGCCTCTTCTTCAGTCGTGACGGCCTCAGCGGTCGTCGTCGTCGTTCCATCGGGCAGGCTCTGGCTGACCGTC
>JAHJYN010000077.1 GCA_018826885.1 Alphaproteobacteria bacterium
CGCGCCCCATCGGGCCGAGGATGTCGAGGTCGCGGGTGACGCGGAACGACTTGGTGATCAGGCTGAAGGGCTGGTTGAAGCGCTGCATGACCCGCAAAAGGCTGCGGGTGGTCTGACGCTCGTCCTCGACCGGCTGATAGGGGTCGGTGTTGCCGCCGACGTGGATGCGTTTGCAGACGTATTTCGGGTGGGACAGCTCCTGCTCCAGCAGGCGGGCGGCGTCGGGCTTGACGAAGATCCGGCTCTCGAAATCCAGGCCCGGCGACATCCCCATCCAGGCATGGGACGGCCGGGCGTAGCAGTAGATACAGCCGTGCTCGCAGCCCTTGTACGGGTTGATGGAGCGGTCGAAGCCGACATCGGGGCTGGTGTTCTTCGAGATGATGGTTTTGGGCCGCTCGATCAGCTGTTCGGTGCGCAGCGGGGCGACCTCGGCGTCGTCCGAGGTCCAGCCGTCATCCATGGCCTCGGCCACATTGGCCTCATAGCGGCCGGTGGCATTGGAGCGCGCGCCCCTGCCCCTGGGCGCCTTGCGGGCTGTCGTCTGGACCATGCGCGGGACTATGGGGCGGGCAGGAGAACAAATCAAGAACTCTGGCTTCATCGGAACACCGTCTGGGCCGTCTGAAATGCCGGCGATGGAGAGAGTCTGCGAAAACAGACTCCACTTTCTCCATAGGGCCAGGAACAGCCACGCGGGCATTGGGGTTTGGGGCGGTGGCGGGTGTGGAGTCGGCGGACAGGACTCCAATCCAGCCTCCACAAATTACCGTCTGAAACGTCTGAATGGTCAGAATGGTCAGAAGTCCATTCCTCCCCCATCGGGGGAGGGGGACCATCGAAGATGGTGGAGGGGGCGGCACCGCCTTCAAGACAGAGGAGGCCATCAACGACGGCGTCCCCCCCTCCGTCACGGCGCCAGCGCGCCGCGCCACCTCCCCGCGTGCGGGGAGGAGATGGAGAGGGCCGACTCCACCCCCTCCACCCCCCCAAACCCCCAAGCCCCGCGCCACTTTCCGGGCCCTATGGAGAAAGTGGAGTCTGTTTTCGCAGACTCTCTCCATCGCCGGCATTTCAGACGGTTCAGACCACTCAGACGGTGTTTTGCCGAAAGACAAGTTCTTGCTTTGTTCTATTTCCCACCCCATAGTCCTGCCCATGGTCCAGACGACAGCCCGCAAGGCGCCCAGGGGCAGGGGCGCGCGCTCCAATGCTACCGGCCGCTATGAGCCGCGCGTGGCCGAGGCCATGGACGATGGCTGGACCTCGGACGACGCCGAGGTCGCCCCGCTGCGCACCGAACAGCTGATCGAGCGGCCGAAGACCATCATCTCCAAGAACACCAGCCCGGATGTCGGCTTCGACCGTTCGATCAACCCCTACAAGGGCTGCGAGCACGGCTGCATCTATTGCTACGCCCGGCCGTCGCATGCCTGGATGGGAATGTCGCCGGGGCTGGATTTCGAGAGCCGGATCTTCGTCAAGCCCGACGCCGCCCGCCTGCTGGAGCGGGAGCTGTCCCACCCGAAATACGTCTGCAAACGCATCCACGTCGGCGGCAACACCGACCCCTACCAGCCGGTCGAGGACGAGCGGCAGACGACCCGCAGCCTCCTGCAGGTCATGCAGCGCTTCAACCAGCCCTTCAGCCTGATCACCAAGTCGTTCCGCGTCACCCGCGACCTCGACATCCTCGGCCCCATGGGGCGCGAGAACCTGGCCCAGGTGTTCGTCTCGATAACGACGCTGGACCGGTCGCTGGCCCGCACAATGGAGCCGCGCGCCTCGACCCCCGAACGGCGGCTGGAGGCGATCAGGCGCCTGTCCGACGCCGGCGTGCCCGTGGGCGTCGGCTTTGCCCCGGTCATCCCGGGCCTCAACGACCATGAGCTTGAGGATGTGCTGAAGGCGGCCGCACAGGCGGGGGCGACCCGCGCCATGTATGTCACCCTGCGCCTGCCGCTCGAGATCAAGGACCTGTTCCGCGAATGGCTGGAGGACGCCCGCCCCGACCGCGCCCGCCGGGTCATGTCCCTGATCCGCCAGACGCGGGGCGGCAAGGACTATGACGCCGACTGGTCCCAGCGGATGAAGGGCACCGGCCCCGTCGCCCAGTTGATCGCCACCCGCTATCGCGCGGCGGCCAAACGCTATGGCCTCGATGCGCCCCAGCCCTTGCTGGACATCACCCGTTTCAAGGTGCCGCCCGAGTTCCGCCCCCAGATGGACCTGTTCGACGGGACGTGAGGCCTATCGCCGGAAGGTGCCGACCAGTTCGACGTGGGCGGACCACAGGAACTGATCGATGGGGGTGACGGCTTCCAGCACAAATCCGGCCTCGACCAGCATCCGGGCGTCGCGGGCAAAGGTCACGGGGTTGCAGGACACCCCGACCACGGTGGTGGCGCCCGAGGCCGCGATCTGCTCGACCTGGGCCTCGGCCCCGGCGCGCGGCGGGTCGAACACCACGGTGTCGATGCCCTTCAGGTCATGCGGGGTCAGCGGCCGTCGGAACAGGTCGCGCGCCACGGCCTCGATCGGCGACAGGCCCTTCAGCCCCGCCCGCCCGGCCTTCAGCGCGGCGATGCCCCCCTCGGCGGCGTCGGCGGCCAGCACCGGCGCGACCGCGGCCAGCGGAAAGGTAAAGGTGCCCGCGCCACAGAACAGGTCGGCGATCCGTCTCGCGCCCTTCACCCCCTCCAGCACCCGGGCGACCATGGCGGCCTCGGCCTCGGGCACGGCCTGCAGGAAGCCGCCGGGGGGCAGGGTCACCTCGGCGGGGCCAAAGCGGACGCGGGGCGCGCGGCGCATGGCCAGCACCTCGCCGGCAAGGCTCAGGCGGGCCAGATCGGCGGCCTCGGCGGCGCGGATGGCCTGCTGGCGGCGGTCGGCGGGCAGGCCGCCCGAGCGCCGCTCGACCCCGGTGACGTCGACGTCCAGACCGGTCTCGGTCAGGGTCACGTGCAGGGTCGGGGCGGACTTGGGGTGGTCGAGGAAGGCGGCGGCCACCGGGATCAGTCGGGGCAGGGCCTCGACCAGTCGCGGGTCGGCGATCACGCAGGTCTGTATGGGCACCAGCGCCCATGACCGTCGCCCCTTGAAGCCGAGGCTGACGGTGCCGTCGGTGGCGCGCCGGGCGTGCAGGGCCAGCCGCCGTCGGGTCGCGGGCGGGACGCCGACGGTCGGCCGGATGTCGGTCTCCAGCCCCTGCCGGGCCAGCGCCAGCCGCACCTGCTCGCCCTTCCACGCCAGATAGGGCGCGGTCTGCCAGTGCTGCAGGGCACAGCCGCCGCAGGTGCCGAAATGGGGGCAGGGCGGCGCCTGCCGCTCGGGGGAGGGCGCGACCAGCGTCAGCCCCTCGGCGCGGCCGTCGCGCACTTCGGCCTCGATCACCTCGCCCGCGAGGGTCAGGGGGGCGAACACCGGACCGGAGGCTACCCCGTCGCCCTGGGCGCCCACATGGGAAATCGTCAGCCGTTCACGCATGGCGCCTCCAAGCAGCTTTCGCGGCCCAGAGCAAACCGGAGCCCTGCCCGAAACCTGAACGAAGATGAACGGTCCGCTCAAATCCCGTTCAGTCGCACCCCCCTAGAACGGACATCACAGGGGCACGACGCCCCCAAGGAATTGAGGAGCCCGCCATGCGCAACACCCTGACCCGTGCCGGTATTGCGGCCTCGGCGATCGCTGCCGCGGGCCTGATGGCCGCCAGCCCGACCGCCGCCCAGAGCTATGGCGGATACGGCCAGGGCTATGGCCAGTCCTGGCCGCAGCAGTCCTACTGCCAGTCTGACCGACAACAGCGCCAGGCCACCGGGGCCACCTTCGGGGCCGTGCTGGGCGCTGTGGCCGGATCCCAGGTCAGCGCCCGGGGCAGGCGGACCGAAGGCAGCGTCATCGGTGGCGTGCTGGGCGCGGTGATCGGTGCCGGAGTCGGCGGAGGCTCGGCCCAGCAGTGCCAGCCCGCCTATGACGATCGCGGCTACGCCGATCAGCGCTATGGCTATGACGATCGCGGCTATGACAACCGCAGCTATGGCTATCAGCAGCCCCAGCCCCGCCAGCCCTATGGCTATGATCAGGGCTACCGCGACCCCCGCTACGATGACCGTCGCTATGACGATCGCGGGTACGACGACCGGTATGACGACCGTCGCTATGACGATCGGGCCCGGGGTCAGGACTGCCGCCTGAGCGAAAGCATCATCCGTCTTCCCGATGGCCGTCAGGAGGTGCGCTACGTCCGCGCCTGCCGCGACGCCCGGGGTCAGTATCGCGTCGTCGACTAATTTCAGCCCCCCTGTCTGTCGACGACGTGGAGGGACGCCGCCGGAGGAGCAATCCCCCGGTGGCGTCTCCTCAATTGTGGGGACCCTTCGCCCACAGCAGATATTCGACATTGCCGTCGCCGCCGGTGACGGGGCTCTCGGCCGAGGCCTGAACGGCCCATCCCATGGCTTCTAGTCCGGCGGACACGCGGTCGAGCGCCGCCTGCCGCGCCTCGGGATCCCGCATCACCCCGCCGCGCCCGACGTCCTTGGGCCCATCCGCCTCGAACTGGGGTTTGACCAGCGCCACGAGGTCCGCTCCTGGCGCCGCCAGCGACAGGGGCACGGGCAGCACCTTCAACAGGCTGATGAAGCTGGCGTCACAGACGATCAGCGCGGGCGCCGGATCGATCTGGTCCGCCGTCAGGTCTCGGGCATCGGTGCGCTCCAGCACCCCCACACGCGGGTCCGCCGCGATCCGCTCGTGCAGCTGGCCGTGGCCGACATCGACGGCATGGACCCGGGCGGCGCCCCGGATCAGGCAGACCTCGGTAAAGCCGCCGGTCGAGGCGCCGACGTCCAGCACGCTCCGCCCCTCGACCACGATCGGCCACAGCGTCAGGGCATGATCCAGCTTCAGCGCGCCGCGCCCGACGAACGGGTGGGCCGCCTCGGCCTCGATGACGGCATCCTCGGCCACCTTGGCCGCGGGCTTGCGCACCACCTGCCCGGCCACGGTCACACCGCCCGCCTCAATGGCCGCGCGTGCCTGCGCCCGGCTGTCGAACAGGCCCCGCGTGATCAGCAGCTGGTCCAGGCGGACGCTCACCCCAGTCGGCTCAGTCGCTCCAGAGCCTCCTGCAGCCGCGCCTTGCCGGCTTCGGCCTCGGCCAGCTTGTCGCGCTGTTCCTGCACCACCTCGGGCGCGGCGCGCGAGACGAAGTTCGGGTTGTTCAGCTTCTTGCCGAAGTGGCCGATGTCGCTGTCAAAGGCGGCGATCTCCTTGTTCAGGCGGGTGCGTTCGGCGGCGATGTCGACCAGACCGGCCAGCGTCAGGGCCGCCGTGGCACCCCCCGCGACGAAGGTCACAGCCCCCTCGGGCGCGGCCTCGGTGACCGAAACCTCGGACACCCGGGCCAGCGTCATCAGGATCTCTCGATAGCGGTCTATGCGGGCGGTGGTCGCCGCGTCCGGGCCGACGAAGCTGAGCGGCGGGCGGGCCGTGGCCACGCTCATCTCGCCCTTCAGCGAACGGACCGCCTCGACCGTCTCGATCAGCCAGCTGACCTCGGCCGCCGCCTCCGTATCGATCAGGCTGTCGTCCAGTTCGGGCCAGGCCGCGCCGATCAGCAGGGGTTCGCTGCGCGCCGCACCATTGTCGGCGGTCTGGGCCCACAGTTCCTCGGTGATGAAGGGCATGACCGGGTGCATCAGCTTGATGGTCTGGTCCAGCACCCAGGCGGTCATGGCGCGGGTCTCGGCCCCGGCCGCCGCATCCGATCCCTGGAACACCGGCTTGGCCAGTTCCAGATACCAGTCGCAGAAGATGTTCCAGACAAAGCGGTAGAGGCTGCCCGCCGCATCGTCGAAGCGGCCGCCCTCGATGGCGGAGGACACCTCGCGCTCGGCCTTGACCAGTTCGCCACGGATCCAGCGGTTGATGGTCTGCTCCGCCGACGCCGGATCAAAACCCTCCACCCGGGCACAGCCATTCATCTGGGAAAAGCGCGCCGCATTCCACAGCTTGGTGCCGAAGTTGCGATAGCCCTCGATCCGCTGGCGGCTCAGCTTGATGTCGCGCGTGCCCGACAGGATGGCCATGGTGAAGCG
>JAHJYN010000002.1 GCA_018826885.1 Alphaproteobacteria bacterium
ATTTCGTGGTCATGCCGCTGACCTTCCTGTCGGGCGCCTTCTATCTGGTCGAGCGCCTGCCCGAGCCGTTCGCCACCTTCAGCCGCTTCAACCCCTTCTTCTATCTGATCGACGGCTTCAGGGCCGGCTTCATCGGTCAGGCCGAGAGCAATCTGTTGATCGGCGGCGCGGCAGCCGGCGTGCTGACGGTCGTGTTCGCCGTTATCTGCTGGGCCGTGTTCCGCTCGGGCTGGCGCCTGAAGAGCTGATAGATGGCTGGCACCGAACCCATCATTGTCGAGGACGTGCAGCTGAATATCACTGAGGCTCGAGCGTGCTACAAGGCTTGGGATTCATTAGCGAGACTGGGCGGCATCCAGACGTACACTTTGATTGGCGTTCTCGTAGCCAGCATTGTTTCGGCGTTTGTCCTTGAATCGATGCCGACAGGACTGTGGATGACCGGAACAATGGTCGTCCTGCTGACAGCCATGATCATCAGCGGGAAGGTTATGACGTCATCCTATACCCGGATCGTCGTCGAGGGTGCCCGCCGTGTCGGCCCTTCACGCTGGCATATCGATGACGCGGGCTTTCAGGTGGAAACGCCTACAGGGTCTGTCCGCGTCAGTTGGGAAGGCGTCGTCAAGGTCGTGGAGGATACGGACCGGTTCTTCTTTGCGGTATCTCCCGCTTACAATCTGGTACTCCCCAGACGCCAAATGACCGAAGCACAGACTGCCGCTCTCACAACGCTCGTTTCCGAGGTCACCGCCTCGGGTCGTCTCGGCGCCGGTGTTGACTAAGCCGGGGCGGAAGCGGACAACGCCTGACATCTGTTTCATCGGTCCCGGTGCCGTTTCTGCGCCGGGGCTTTCGCGTTCTGGAGGTCCGATCCCGTGTCCAGCCATCTGATGGGTGTCTACAACCGCGCGCCGCTGGCGGTCGATCATGGCAAGGGGCCGCGCCTCTATGCGACGGACGGGACCGTCTACCTGGACTGCGTCTCGGGTATTTCGACCAATGCCCTGGGCCACGCCCATCCGCGGCTGGTGCAGGCGGTCAAGGATCAGGCCGAAAAGCTGTGGCACGTCTCGAACATCTTCCAGATCCCGGGTCAGGAAGAGCTGGCCGACCGGCTGTGCGCCGACAGCTTTGCCGATGCGGTGTTCTTCACCAACTCGGGCTCGGAAGCGGTCGAGTGCGCGCTGAAGACCGCCCGCAAATATCACCACGCCAACGGCCAGCCCGAGCGGATCGAGATCTACGGCTTTGACGGTTCGTTCCACGGGCGCACCTATGGCGCCATCAATGCGGCGGGCAATCCCAACTATGTCGAGGGCTTTGGCCCGCGCCTGCCCGGCTATTCGCAGCTGACCTTCGGCGACCACGAGGCGATCAAGGCGGCCATCGCCCGGCCCGACACGGCGGCCATCATCCTCGAGCCCGTGCAGGGCGAGGGCGGCGCCCGCTCGGTGCCCGAGGTCTGCCTGCGCGGCCTGCGCGAGCTGTGCGACGAGCACGGCGTGCTGATCATCTTTGACGAGGTCCAGTGCGGCATGGGCCGGACGGGCAAGCTGTGGGCCCACGAATGGGCCGGCATGGCGCCCGACATCATGGCCATCGCCAAGGCGCTGGGCGGCGGCTTCCCCGTCGGCGCGTGCCTCGCGTCAGAAAAGGCGGCCAAGGGGATGACGGTCGGCGTGCACGGCTCGACCTTCGGCGGCAATCCCCTGGCCATGGCGGTGGGTCTCGCCGCCTATGACGAGATCGCCAAACCCGAGACCCTCGAGAATGTGCGCGAGATCGCCGGCTATCTGAAGCAGCAGCTGGCGGGCCTGCAGGAACGCTTCCCCGATGTGATCGAGGATGTGCGCGGCAAGGGCCTGTTGATCGGCGTGAAGCTGAAACCCAACAACCGCGAATTCATGGGCTGGGCCCGCGACGAAAACCAGCTGCTGGTCGCCGGCGGCGGCGACAACTGCGTCCGCATGCTGCCCCCCCTCAACTTCACCCGCGAAGACGCCGCCGACGCCATCGAACGGTTCGAGCGGACCTGCGAATTCGCGCGGTCGAAAGCTGGCTGACGGGATTCAAGAAGTTCATCACAGCGGGCACAGCGGATGCACAGCGAGCACGGCGGGGACGAGCCCGTTTCCAGCGCGGTGAACAAGGTTGGCACGGCGGTGATGGATGCGGCCTTTGCGGTCCATCGTGACCTTGGCCCGGGCCTTCTGGAGTCGGTCTACGAGCACTGCCTGGCCGAAGAACTCCTTCAGGCCGGTCTTCAGGTTGAGAGACAGGTCCCCATCCCGGTCGCGTATCGTGATTCACGGCTCGACGTCGGGTTCCGGCTGGACCTCCGTGTGGAGGGCA
Organism: Alphaproteobacteria bacterium; assembly: GCA_018826885.1. GTDB lineage: Bacteria > Pseudomonadota > Alphaproteobacteria > Caulobacterales > Caulobacteraceae > Brevundimonas. The sequence goes on from JAHJYN010000002.1 coordinate 2,356, forward strand.
AGGTCGTTGTCGAAGTCAAATCGATCGACGCCCTGGCGTCGATCCATAAGGCGCAAGTGCTCACCTACCTGCGATTTTCGCAGATCAGGCTTGGCTACCTGATCAACTTCAACACCGTCAGACTGAAAGACGGGTTCCACCGTCTGGTGCTTTAGGACGCAGGCGGGCAGACTGGCGCAGACATCGCTGTGTTCGCCGTGATCTCGCTGTGTCCGCTGTGATGAACCCCTTCCCGTCCCCATCCCCCGCCCCTGAATGCCTATGACCCGACACTTCCTCGACATCTCCCGGCTGCCGGCCGACGACCTGCGGGCCATCCTTGACGATGGCCATGCCCGCAAGGCCGCGCGTCAGGGCAAGCCGAAGGGCTGGGTCGATGCCGATGCACCGGCGCGCGACCATGTGCTGGCGATGATCTTCGAGAAGAATTCGACCCGCACCCGGTTCAGCTTTGACGCCGCCATCCGCCAGCTGGGGGGCTCGTCGATCATCGCCACGGCCTCCGACATGCAGCTGGGCCGGGGTGAGCCGGTCGAGGATACGGCGCGGGTGCTGTCGCGTATGGTCGATGCGGTGATGATCCGCGCCAATGACCACGAAGACGTCGAACGCTTTGCCCGCTTTTCGACCGTGCCGGTGATCAACGGCCTTACCGACCGCAGCCACCCCTGCCAGATCCTGGCCGATCTGATGACCATTGAGGAGCATCGCGGCCCGATCGCCGGCAAGACCGTGGCCTGGGTCGGGGACGGCAACAATGTCTGCCACAGCTTCATGCATGCGGCGCAAAAGCTGGGCTTTCACCTGAATGTCGCCTGCCCGCCGGAATACCACCCGGACCTGCGTGACCTGACCGTCGGTGGCCCGTCGGTGACGCTGACGTCCGACCCGCACGAGGCGGTGCGCGGCGCCGATGTGGTGGTCACCGACACCTGGGTGTCGATGGGCGATCAGGACTATGAAGAGCGGCTGGAAGCCTTCGAGGGCTATACGGTCGACGATGCCCTCATGAACGAAGCCGCGCCCGACGCCGTCTTCCTGCACTGCCTGCCCGCCCACCGGGGCGAAGAGGTCACCGACGCCGTGATCGACGGCCCCTGCTCGCTGGTCTGGGACGAGGCCGAAAACCGCATCCACGCGCAAAAGGCCGTCCTGGCCTGGTGCCTGGCGGGCTAGGCCGCTCGCGTCATTGTTACTCGGTGCGCGCACGTTGTGATTTCAGGTTGCGTTCCCGGGGAGTAGGGTCGCTGAAATGTGGCTACTGCTGTTCTTGCTGATCCAGGATGCGCCACCCCGCGCCGGGTGGGTTGACGTCGGGCTGGACGAGAGGCGCCGGTCCGCCGTCCAGATCGACGGGGTTCCCAACAATGATGTCTCGCAACCATTTGCTGCCGTCTATGTCACTGTCCGACCCCAACCGGCGGGACGCCCGCGCGAGTATACGCTTTGGTTGGGGCGATATGATTGCGAGGCCCGCACCCGGACACGCTCGGCGCGTTTCGAATACAGTCCGCACCATGACCCTCGCCGGACGCTCATCGAGGAAGGGGCCGTAGCAGAGCAGCAAGATGCGTCGGTCGGGCGGCAACTGGATGTGCTCTGCAATCGACACAGGCTCAAGCAAAGCGACGTTATGTCGATTGCCGCCTTCGTCGCGGCGGACTGAGCTGACGTGGGCTTGTGGTCGACGACGTTTATTCTGCTGCTGGAGCTTCTGGCCCCGCCGCGGTTTGGATGGGTGGACGCCGGGCTCGAACTGCAGAACAGGATTGCCGTGCGGATAGACAGTGTTCCGACGGATACCTCTGAAGGTTTCTCGGCCACCTATGTTGCCGTGCCGCCCCAGCCTCGGGGGCAGCGGCGCTATACCCTGTGGCTGTCGCGCTGGGACTGTGAAGCGGGCACGCGTCAAAGGACCGCGCGGATTGACTACAGCCCACATCACGATCCACGGACCACGCGTCTCGACGAGGCCGCTGAGCGAGCGACAGACAATCCCGTCGTGGCGCGGCAACTGAACATCCTGTGCAACTGGCGCGAGCTGACGAACGACGACGTCACCTCGATTGCCGCCTTCGTCGCGGCCGACTGAGCGTCAGACCCGGGGCTCGTCCGGCGGGCCGCGACGGCTGCGGAACGCGCCCTTGTGCCAGGCGAGGATGCCCAGATAGCCAACGATGGCACCGACGATCAGGCCGATGATGCCGTCCAGGATCACCGAGCCGATCAGGGCCACGGCGATCAGGATCAGCCAGTCGGTGGTACGGAACGCCTTCAGATGCGCGCGGATTTCGTCCATCAGCGGGGGCCTCCCAGATCGACATCGGCAACGCCGCCGCTGTCGGGCGTGGTCTTTGTTATGTTGGCCTTGAGGATCTCATAGGCGAAGCCAAAGGCGCCCTTGTCGGCCACCCAGATGCGGCCATCGGCGGGGGTGAACTTCAGCAGGGTCAGATGCCGGTCCTCCTTGCCGTCCGGGTACCAGGCGGCGACGACCGGGTTCCACCAGCGCTCGACCTTTTCGCGGTCGTGCTCGCGGGTCAGCTGGCCGTGGATGCAGGCAAACACATGCTGGTCCTTCGCCGCATAGGTGAACATGGACGAGGCGCCGGTGCCGACATCACGGACCAGATCGGTGTCGTCGCGAGTAAAGAACCAGATGGTGTCGGTCTGCTCATCATGAAACGCCGTCATCGGCTGGCTGTGGTAGCCGGGCCGGTCCAGACCCAGCATGCCGGTGTTGGATTTCTTGAGGTGACGCCAGAATTCGACTTCGGCTTCGGCGGCGCTGAGACGGGTGTCGGCCATGGGGAGGGCTCCTGTTTCGGGGGGTTACCCGAAAGAACAGGGGAGGGCCCGGTCGGGTTCCGCCCTGCGGCCCGGTTCAGACCTCGGGGGCGCCCGCGACCAGTCGCACCAGATGGACGATCAGGGCCAGGGCGACGGCCGCGGCCACGATCATCAGAAAGCGCCAGGGGACCAGACGCGGCCCCCGGATCAGGTCCGGGGGACGGGCGCCGCGCCATCCGGCGAACACACCGAAACCGACCACGGCGGCTAGAGAGATCAGGGTCGGGATCAGCGGCATGACGGCCCGGTCCTTGCCAGAGGGTTAATCTTTACGAGGCGTTAACCCTGTCTGTTCACAAATTCACCTCCGGGAGGGTCCGCGGGACCGGATGTCCACAGGAAGATGGCGTGATCGCTATATCTTGGGGTTAACCACACGTTTACACCCCTGATCTGGATCAGTAGCGTCAATGTCTAGAGGTCGGGAGGCGAATCAGTGAGCGCAGCCGCGCCGTGGAGCGTAAAGGGGA
>JAHJYN010000078.1 GCA_018826885.1 Alphaproteobacteria bacterium
CCTCGGTACCCCTTACAGGGTACGACGATTTAGCAAACCGTTGCCTTCAGCCACTCGGCCACGTCTCCGGCAGGCGCCGTCGATAGCCGAGCCGGCGCGGGTGCGCAACAGGCTGTTCATTGGCGAAAGCGCATATGCGTTAACGGGACAGTCAGCCGCCTGTGGTGTGGTGTGCGCCATCGTCGACAGGAAGCCGCCCTGCCCCATGCCCCGCCGCCTTGCCACTGCCATCGCTGATGACCGGACCGGTTCGACAGGTGAGCTGGACGCCGCAGGCCTGCAGGCGCTGGCGCGGGCGCGGGCGTCGCTGACGGGCGACCCGTCGGCGGAAGAGGCCGCCGGGCACAAGCGGGGCCCGTTTCGCCCGGGCGTCTGGCTGAATGCGCGCGAGCGGGCGCGGGCGCGCCTGTCGGTTCACTATTTTCATGCGATCGACGGGCTGGTGGTCGTGATCGTCACCCTGCTGAGCCTGTTCCTGCTGACACCGCAGGGTCTGGGTCAGGCGAGGGTCGGCAATGTCCTGCCGGTGATTCTCGGAGCGGTCGTCACCCTTGGCCTGATGCGTTCGATCGACATCTACCGCTTCGGCAGGGATACGTCCGGCATCATCCATCTCGGGACGGTCGGCGCCCTGGTAATGGCCGGCGCGCTGGTCGCGGTTGCGAGCGGGCTGGTTCTGGGCGGCACCAACGCCACGCTTTGGCTGGTCTGGCCGGCCCTCATGCTTGTCAGCCTGTATGGCCTGCACCTGTGCTGGCTGGAGCTGATCCGGCGCATGCGGACCACCGGGGCCCTGACCCCCAATGTCGTTCTGGTCGGAGCGACGAAACATGCCGAGGCCATGATCCGCGAAGCGATGCAGCGGCGCGATCTCAATATCATCGGCGTGTTCGATGACCGGATGGCACGGTCGCCGAAAGCGGTCGAAGGGGTGCCGGTTCTGGGGGACAGCGAAGCGCTGATGTCGCACCGCATCCTGCCCTATGTCGACCGGGTGGTGCTGGCCATCGACCCGAGGGCCGAGGAACGGGTCCGCGACCTGACCCGCCGTCTGGGGGCCCTGCCCAATCCTGTGAGCCTGCTGGTGGATACGGCCGATGGAAAGCTGCGCGCGGCGGCCATGGACCGGCTGGCGCGAACCCGCCTCGCCCGCCTGAACGGACCGGTCGACGACGACCGCCGCGCTTTCAACAAGCGCCTTCAGGACATGATTATCGGCGGGATTGCCCTGATCCTGTTGATTCCGATCATGGCGGTGATCGCCGTGCTGGTGAAGATGGACAGCCCGGGGCCGGCCTTCTTCCGCCAGCGGCGCCACGGCTTCAATCACGAGGAAATCGTGGTGTGGAAATTCCGGACGATGAAGCAGGAGGCAGCCGACGCCACCGCCAGCCGTCAGGTCACTCATGACGACGACCGCATCACCCGTCTGGGCAAGGTCCTGCGCTCGACCAGCCTCGATGAGTTGCCGCAGCTGCTGAACGTGCTGAGGGGCGAGATGAGCCTGGTCGGCCCCCGCCCCCACGCCATCGGCATGAAGACCGGCCAGGTCGAGTCCGCCCGACTGGTTGCCGACTATGCCCACCGCCACCGGATCAAGCCCGGCATGACCGGCTGGGCCGCCATCAAAGGCTCGCGCGGGCCCCTGCACACGGCCCAGGACGTGCGGCGCCGCGTGCAGCTGGATGTGGAATATGTCGAGCGGCAGTCGTTCTGGATGGACCTGTGGATCATGATGGTCACCGTGCCCGTGCTGCTGGGCGACCGGCTGGCCGTCCGGTGAACGGCAGGTCCTGATGTTCTGGCGCGGCGTCTGGGGCTATCTGCCCGCCAATATCGTCCAGGGGCTGGTCGGCTTCCTGACGCTGGTGCTGTTCACGCGCCTGCTGAGCCCCGACGACTTCGGGCGCTATGCCGTCGCCTATGCCGTGTTCAGCCTGACCCATGTGGCAGTATTCACCTGGATCGAGGCGGCCATGGCGCGCTTCTGGGCCGCCGAGAGCCAGGGGCCATCGCTGGCCGACCATTTCGCCGGACTCTATCAGGCGACCTTTGCCCTGACGCTGATCTTCCTGCCGGTCATGGGGCTGGCCATCTGGTTGTGGCCCATGGACATGGCGTTCCGCATCGCGGTGGCGGCTGGCGTGGCGGGTGTCCCGATCCGGTGCCTCGCGCGGCTGGTGCAGGAGCGCTACCGGGCCTCGGGCGAGGTCGCAAAATCGGCCTGGATGGACATCTTTACCAGCGTCGGCGGGCTGGGCTTCGGCGTGGTCTTCGCCCTGCTGGGGGCCGGGGCCGCTTCGCCGCTGATCGGACTGGGGCTGGCACCGCTGGTGCTGCTGCCCTTCGTGCTGCCCGCCGAGTTGCGCTTTGCGCGGGGCGGTCGGGCCGATCCGCAGAGGCTGCTGTCCTATGCCCGCTATGGCTATCCGATCGCCGTGTCGCTGACGCTGACGCTGGTTTTGAGCTCGACCGACCGGATCCTGCTGGCGGTGTTCCTGGATGAGGCCGCGACCGGTGCCTATCACGCAGCCTACAGCCTCGCGAACCGGACGCTGGACGTGCTGTTCATCTGGCTGGGCGCGGCCGGTGGACCGGCACTGGTCATGGCGCTGGAGCGGCACGGTCTGTCCGGACTGAAAGAGGCCGCGCGCGAGCAGGCCTCGACCTTCCTGCTGATCGGCATTCCGGCGGCGGTCGGTCTGGCACTGGTGGCCCGGCCGATGGCCGAGTTCATGATCGGCGAGGAGCTGCGCGGCGCGGCTGCGGCCATCACGCCCTGGATCGCCTTCGCGGCCCTGATGTCCGGCCTGTCCAGCTATTACTTCGGACAGGCTTTCACGCTGGGCAAGCGCACCAGCCTGTTGTTCGTGACCATGGCCATCCCGGCGCTGGCCAATGTGGTGCTGAACCTGATCCTGATTCCGGTGCACGGGGTGATGGGGGCCGCCTGGGCCACCGCCGCCAGTCTGGCGCTAGGGCTGACCTCGGTCATCCTGATCGGACGACGGGTCGTGGCCCTGCCCATTCCGATCGACAGCCTGATCCGGATCGGCGTCGCCTCGGTGGCGATGGCCGCCGTGATCATGGCCCTGCCCTCGCCGGGCGGCTTTGTCGAGCTGATGCTGGATGCCGGGGTGGGGGCCGCCGTCTACGGGCTGGTCGCCATCACCCTCAATGCCGCCGATGTCCGCGATGTGCTGGTGGAGCGCTATCGGCGGCTGAAAGCCCGGGGAGCCCCGGCATGAGCCGCGCAAGGATGAGCGACAGCCCGGCCTATGGGGCGGCCCGGCCGACCCTGTCGGTGCTGATCCCGTTTCTGCGGGATGATCCGGGTGCCTTGCTGGGCCGGCTGGACGACGAGGCTGCGGCGCTGGGCGACGCCGTCGAACTGGTGGTGCTGGACGACGGGACAGGTGACGCCGCGCTGACGGCGACCCTGACGCGACAGATCAACGAGGCCCAACTGCCCGTCCGCCTGATCACCCTGACGGCCAATGAGGGACGGGCGCAGGGGCGCAACCGGCTGGCGACCGCCGCGCGAGGCCGGACCTGGCTGTTCCTCGACAGCGACATGCGACCCGACAGGCCGGATTTCCTGCAGGCCTGGCTGGCGCTGGTCCGGCGGGAGGACCCGGCAGTGGCGTTCGGGGGCTTTTCGCTGCTGCAGGCGCCGACGGACGCGCAGTTCGCCGTGCACCGGGCGCTGGCGGACCGGTCGGAGTGCTTGCCGGTCGAGGTGCGGCGTCTGACGCCCGAGAAGTATGTCTACACGTCGAACCTGCTGGTCCGGCGCGATGTGTTCGAGCGCGAGGCCTTTGACCCCGGCTTCACCGGCTGGGGGTGGGAGGATGTGGAATGGGCCATGCGGGTCTCGCGCGCCCATCCGGTCCTGCATGTCGATATTCCCGCGACCCATATGGGGCTGGATACGGTCGAGAGCCTGATGCGGAAATATGAGCAGTCGGCCGGGAATTTTGCCCGGGTGATCGACAAGCATCAAGACATCATCGCCACCTATCCCAGCTATCGCGCGGCGCGGAAAATCCGGCGCCTGCCGGGGCGAAGTGTGCTGCGCGGACTTGCCCGGGCGTGGGCGTTGCGGGATGGGCTGCCGGTGGCCAGCCGGTCCTTTGCCCTGCGCCTGTATCGCGCCGCCCTCTATGCCGAGGCGGTGTGATGCGCAGGGTGGCTGTCATTGTCCCCACGCTGAGACGCCCCGAGGGGCTGGCGGAGGCGCTCGCCTCGCTGATGGCGCAGCAGGGGGTTGCCGACCGGTTGGGCGAGATCGTGGTCGTCGACAATGACCGCGAACCCAGTGCGCGCGCGGTGGCCGAACGCTTTCAGGGACGGTCCTTTCCGGTCATCTATGTGCACGAGCCGACGGTCGGGGTGGCCTCGGCGCGGAACACCGGGCTGGCGGCGACCGATGCCGAGCTGATCGCCTTTCTGGACGATGACGAGATTGCCTCGCCCGGCTGGCTGGCGGCCCTTCTGGCCAGCCAGTCGAGCACCGGGGCGGATGTCGTGTTCGGACCGATCCGGGGCCGGGCGCCCGGGGCCGCGGCAGACGTGCGCCCGTATCTGGAAGCGTTCTTCGGGCGTGCCGGTCCGGACCGTGACACGCTGATCGATCACCCCTTCGGCTGCGGCAACAGCCTGATGGTGCGGGCGACTGCCCTGCCCGGCCCGGCGCCGTTCGAGGCACGCTGGGACCAGTCGGGCGGAGAGGACGACGCCCTGTTCGCCGCTCTGAGCGCACGCGGCGGGCAGTATGGCTGGTCGGCCGCCGCCTGGGTGGACGAGGTGGCCCCGGCTCATCGCGCCAATCTGGCCTACACCCTGTCGCGGGCCTTCGCCTATGGCCAGAGCCCGTCGCAGGCCGCCTGGGCAAGGCGGGACATGGTCGGCGTGGTGAAATGGATGGCCGTCGGTGCGGTGCAACTGGCCGGCTGGGGGCTGATGGCCCTGCCGCTGACCGTCCTGCGGCGGCCGGGCCGCGCGCGGGCGCTGGATCGAGCCGCGCGAGGGCTGGGCAAGATGCTGTGGATGCCGGGGCTGGAACCGCGCTTTTACGGCACCACGGAACTGCAGCGACTGGACCGCGTCGGGCGCTAGGCCGACCGACGACGCAGAAGCTGGGGCGCGCGATAGGTCGACCGGTTGACGACCACGCCGGCGATCTGGCCGCCGACCGCCTCGATCTCGTCGCGCAGGGCGACAGGGGCTGCGGCCTCGGTCGCCTGACCCGCCACCACAAGCACTGTGACATCCACGAGCGGGGCAAGGATCAGGGCCAGGTCACTGCGGTCGGCGGACGGGGCGTCGATGACGATGGTCTCGGCATGGGCGCGAATGGCATCCCAGTAGCGGCTGTCGTCCGTCGCCTCGGCGCGCTGGCCGGAGCGCAGGATTTCCTGATTGAAACGGGTAACCCACAGGCGACCGCCCAGTGCCGGCCGGGCGGTCAGCAGACGTGCGGGGGCGACGGGCTGGCCGTCCCGGCCTACCAGCGGCGGGCTGACGGCATAGAAGCTGGATCCATCGGGCGAGGCGTGGGCCGGACGCCCCAGCTGGCCGAACCGGTCAGGGTCGTGGCCGACGGCCTCCATCTGGCCCTGCTGGACGAGGTCGGCATCGATCAGCCAGACGGGGCGGCGCGCGCGCACGGCAGCAAGGCGGGCGTATTCCCGCGCAACGGTCGAGGTCCCCTCACCCGCCAGCGCCGAAACGAACAGGATCACCCGGCCGCGATGCCTCCGGCCCGGCCCCAGGGCGGCCCACAACTCTGCCATTTCGGTTGTCAGGTCGATCATCGAATCGGAATCACACACGCCTCTACGCCACCGAGGCTAGCACGCCCGCGCACTCATCGAGCCTTCAGGGGCGCGACCGCCAGAACCGGCATGTCGAGGGTGCGACCGACGACCTCGGCAGTGGCAAAATCGCGCCGCGAAAAGATGCGCGCCAGCCCCACGCAGAGGGCGGTAAAGCCGGCGAACAGGAACACCAGCGCCAGCAGAGGCAGCTTCAGGCTCTTGCCCGTGGTCGGCGTCGTGGCGCGCTCGATCACAGTGACGTTGTCGGCCCCGGCCTGGACGAGGGCGCTGTCGGCGCGGCTCTGGGAGGTGCGCTGCTGGAACTCGCGGATGTTGGCCGACAGGACCTCGCGTTCGCTGGACAGGGTGGCGTTCTGCGATTCGACCTGAACCAGTTCGCTCTGACGGGCCTTGATCTGTTCCAGCTGGTTATCCAGCGCGGCCAGCCGGGCCTGCAGGGAGTCACGTTCGGCCTGGACGGTAATCCGGGTGGTCTCAAGCTCGGTCCAGATCGGGTTCGGACCCGTGCGCACTTCCTTGACGCCCACGCCGCCGCCTGAGGCGACATAGGCTTCCAGCTGGGCGATGCGGGCCTCGATGTCGCGAACCGGCTGCGAATCCGGCAGGTAGCGCGCCAGCAGGGCCTCGCGCTCATTGCGGGCCTGCAGGATCTGGTCGCGGGCCGACACGTTCAGGTCCTGCGACAGGGCGACCTCGGGCGGGGTGCGGGCCAGCTGGGCCTCCAGCGTCTGCAGGCGCTGATCCGTCTGCCTCAGCAGGGCCTGGGTCGAGAGACGGTCGGCATAGACGGTCTGGTAGCTGGTGGCATAGCCGGCCTTGGCCGCCGCGAAGTCGCCGATGTCATTGGAGCGGAGGAAGGCCTGATATTCGGCATCGGCCCGGGCAAGGTCGTCCTCGAAGGCCTGCTGCTGGGCCAGGTTGGCGTCCGTCGAGCGATCCGTGAACAGTTCGCGGCGATAGGTCAGATAGGAATCGATGATGGCGTTCAGCACTGTGGCCGCGCGCGCCGGGTCTGAACTCTCATAGCCGACGGCGATGATTGGACTGCCCGGGGCGACGCCGATCGCGAGACCGCCCTCCAGCGCCTTCATGGCCTGGGTTTCCTGAACGGCCCGGCTGCCGCTGGCCTTGTCGCCGAGAATCGCGGCCGGACCGAGGGACTGGATGACCCGCCGTTTGACTTCGTTGCTGTTCAGGATCGTGGACTCTGCATTGGTGACGAGATCGCCCTCGGGCGCCTGCCCCCGTTCCGTGACACCGACGCGGGGCTGGTAGACATACTCCTGACCAACACCGGCGAGGATCCGCGCCTCGGCCGTATAGGTCTTCTGCAGGGTCATCACCGCCAGGGTGCCGAGCACGGCGATCACCAGAAACACCAGCAGCATGATGCCGATCTGACGGAACAACAGCCCGACGATGTCCGCCAGGTCGTACCGGGGTCTGGCAGAGGTGTAGGCGGTGGAACGCATACGGGGGGAGAATCCTGTCGGTCGGGTCAGGGTGATCCTCGGCCCCGCGCGTTAACCATCGGTTACCCACGTTCACCGACAGTGCAGGGGCCATGGTCAGAATGAGTCGAGGTAAGCCCGAATGACGGTCGATCGCAGACACCTGCTCCTGCTGGGCGTGGCGCTGGGGCTGTCGGCCTGTGGCGGAAACGCGGGGCGCATGCCCTCAGCGGGGTCCGGCCGGGTCGTCAGGGCGACCTCGCCCGAGACGTTTCCGAACATCCCGTTCGCCGACTGGACAGACGCCGAGCCGGAATATGTCCTCTACCCCGGCGATGAGATCGAGGTCGCGACCCCGACGGCGCCTGAACTGACCCGCACGCTGAGGGTCGGGCCGGACGGGCGGGTGTCCCTGCCCCTGATCGGTCAGGTGATGGCGGCGGACCGCACCCTGTTCGAACTGGAATCGGATGTCAGCGCGGCGCTCTCGACCCAGCTGGTGCGCCCCGTCGTCGAGGTGACACTGAGGCAGGCCGGGCCGCTCAAGGTCTGGGTCGATGGTGAGGTGCGCGCGCCGGGCGTCTATGACATGGCGGGCGACATTGATGCCTATCAGGCGATCATTCAGGCGGGCGGCTTTCTGCCCACCGCAAAACTGACCCAGGTGGCCCTGATCCGCCGCGGACCGGGAGGCCGGCGCATGATGCGGGTTCTGGACCTGAGACCGCGCCGGGGCGAGATCGTGGCGCTGCGTCGCGGCGACATCCTGTTCGTGCCGCGCTCCAACCTGGGCGAGCTGGCCAATTTCTTCACCCAGATCCGCAACGCCCTGCCCGTCGGCTTTACCTATTCGATCAACGGGCAGTATCAGCAGTTCTAGGCTGCGAGGGTAACGGTCCCCGCGTCGATCCAGCGGCGGGCCGCACGCTGGGCCTCGCTGATTTCCTCGCGGTCCATCTCCATCGACATCTCGCGGCGATAGTCGCGCGCCTCGATCGAGCCCTTCATGGCCGCCAGATTGAAGATCATGTGGGCCGAGACCCG
>JAHJYN010000079.1 GCA_018826885.1 Alphaproteobacteria bacterium
CGACCCGGGTCATGAAGAACTCGTCGAGATTGTTGGCCGAGATGGACAGGAAGCGCAGCCGCTCCAGCAGCGGGTGGCCCGGGTTGGCGGCCTCCTCGAGCACGCGCCCGTTGAAGGCCAGCCAGGACAGTTCGCGATTGATGAAGCGCTCGGGCGAGGCCATCAGCGAGTCGGACAGCTTCAGCTGCGGCGCGCGCGACGAGGGCACGACCTCGCCGACGGCCTGATCGGTGATGGAGGACAGTTCGGGGGAAGGCGTATCCGTCATGATGCGGTTCTGACCCGTGCGAATGACAGTCGCAACCTCCGATCTCACTCCGGGGCGAACAGGTCGCCGCTTTCGTCCAGAACCCTGCGCGCCAGAACCCGGGTGACCGGGGCGTGGGCCTGATCCAGCAGGTCGACGATCCGCTCGACGCTGTCGGCCGACCGGTCCACGCGCCGGATCAGATAGTCGATCACATCGTCGGCCGGCTGCAGACTGCGTTCGGCAAAACGGGCCCGGAACATGGCCGCGAGCACAGCATCATCCGGCGGCAGGATGCCGAGCACCAGCAGGCCGTTCAGGCGCGACTTCAGATCGGGCAGCTCCACCGGCCACGATCCGGGCGGGTCGCGGGAGACCAGCAGCAGAGATCCTCCCGGCGCATGGGCCAGGTTCAGCAGGTGGAACAGGGTCTCGTCATCGACGGTTTGGGCGGCATCCAGCAGCAGGGGGCGGCCCTCCAGCTCCAGCGGGTCGGCCAGCGCCACCTCCATGCCGTGAAAGGGGAGGGCGCCGACGCGCTCGGCCCACAGGCGCGCCAGATGGCTCTTGCCCGAACCCGCGGGGCCATGGAGGGCGGCGGCCCCGCCCAGAGTTGTGGGCCAGCCCTGCAGCGTCTCATGAGCGGCCGCATTCGACGCCGAGAGCACAAACGCCTCCTCGTGCCCGCTCAGGCCGCGCCGGAGGGGCAGTCGCATCTGTCCGGGCCTGTCCGGGGAAGCTGTCATGCCGCTGACATATCAGAACCCGGCCCAAAGCCATCAAGGCCCCCTGTGGTCAGGGGGGACAAGCGCGCCCGCCTGTGGATGAACCGGCTCAGCGCCGGCGCCTCAGCCGTCGCCACGCCGCTTCAAGGCCGAGCGCCGCCAGCAGCGACAGGCCGGTCAGGGGGAAGATCACCCCCAGCGGCACGACAATGCCCAGCACGGCCGCGCGGGCCCGGGGGTCGGTCGGCCGGGGCGGGGCGGTCAGGCCCGCGCCTCGCGGACGCCGCTTCCACGCCATCAGCCCGCCGCTGATCCCCAGCACCCAGATGCTGATGCAGCCAAACAGCATCAGCAGCCGGTTCAGCTCGCCATACTGCATGCCCTGGTGGACGGCGATGCCCCATTCAAAGGCCTTGGCGCCGCCGCCGAACTGCTCCCAGCGCAGGTCGCCCACGACCTCTCCGGTCATGCCGTCGACGTACAGGCTGCGGGCGTCCTCGGCCTTTCGGGTCAGGCGCGCGACGGAGAAGGCCAGCGACGGGTCCTCCGGGATCGACACCGTATAGGGTTGGGCCATGCCTTCGGTCTCGGCGGTGGCGATCACCCGTGACAGGATGCCGGGGCCCTCGGAGGGCGCGTGCAGCACGGCATGCTCCATCGTCCAGCCGGTGCCGGAGGGGGCATTGTGGCCCTTGCCATGGCTCCACGCGCTCGCGGCGGCCGGAGCGGGGGGCCGCCCCAGACCGCTCTCGCGCATCACATTCAGGACCTTGTCACCCCAGATCGCCGACCAGGGCATGCCGGTCAGGGCGAGGAACAGGATGATGCCGCCGGCATAGAGGCCGGTCACCGCATGGGCATTCCGCCAGAAGGGCCGCCGGGCCGGATCGCCGGGGCGGGGCAGGGCGACGGCGACGTCGCGGCCCTTGCGCGGCCACCACAGGAACAGGCCGGTGGCGACGAGGATGATGGCCCAGCCGGCCACGATCTCGACCAGAATATTGAACGGCTTGCCGAACAGTTCGAGGCTGTGCAGCTTTTTGACGACCTCCATCACCCCCTGTCCCCCGACCGTGCCGGTCACCTGGCCGGTGTACGGATCGACGAAGGCGGTGCGCTCGCCCTGATCGGTGCGGACGCGAACCTGGACGGCGCGGTCCGGGCGGTCCGGGACCACGACGGCAGCAGCCGCGCCGCCGACCGCCTGTTCAGCGGCCTGTCGCCATTGATCGGGCGAGGTGCGGGCCTCGCGGACCTCGACGGTGGCGAGCGAGTGGTATGCGACGCCCTCGATCTCGGCCTTGTAGAGATAGAGGCCGCCGGTCAGGGCCATCAGCATCAGGAACGGCAGGACGAACAGCCCGGCATAGAAATGCCAGCGCCAGACAGCGCGGAAAGCGTCGGAGAGGGGCGGCGGGGATGATGAGGTCATGAAGATCTGCCGGGGCGACGCGAGCGCCGCCCCGGCCCTTTCCGGATCAATAGTTCAGTCGGAGGCCGACGAACAGCGAGCGGCCCTCGCCGGGCATGAAGACGGCGGTCGAGGCCGTGCGCGCGTCGGTGACGGCGCTGATCTCGCTGACGTAGCGCTCGTCCGTCAGATTGCGGGCGTCGACGAACAGGGTCGTGCCGTTGTCGAAATCCCAACCGCCGTTCAGTCCCCGGACGGTAAAGCCCGGCGCTTCCAGCGTATTGGCATAGTCGACCCAGACGTCGCTGATGCGCCACTCGACCGTGGGGGTGACGAACAGGCCCGACGGATGCCGCCAGGTCAGCTCGGCCCGGTACTGGTGCTCGGGCACGACCGGCAGGCGATTGCCTTCCCACAGCAGGTCACGGTCGAAGTAGAAGTCGTTGTAGTTATAGGTCTGGCGCAGGACGGCGGTGCCGCCCCCCGGCGTGATCGGCAGGGTCCATTCCAGCCCGGCCTCGAGCCCTTGGTGGAGGGTGCGATCCCCGTTGAAGGTCGCCGCCGGGATGTCCGGACCGGTGATGTAGTTCAGGATCTCGCCGTCGACCTGGCTGCGATAGACGGTGATGTCCCAGGCCAGCGCGCCTCTGCGGCCCCGGGTGCCGATCTCGGCGGTCCAGGCATCCTGAATGTCGACGGGCGTAAAGCCGGTCAGCGGCGCCTGCACCAGGGCGCCATAGGTCGGGGGTTCGACCGAGCGGGTGACATTCGCATAGACCTGCACGCCGTCCTCGCTCTCCCACAGCAGGCCCAGGCGCGGCGAGAACCAGTCGTAGGTGATGCCGTCATTGTTGGCGGCGTTGCGCCGATCGATGTAGTCGCGGGTGGCCCGGCCGTACGATCCCCCGGCCACGAGGGCGAGACGGTCGGTGACAAACAGCCGGCCCTCGGCGAACACCTCCAGCCCCGTGGCCTTCTGCAGACTGTCAGCGGTCAGGGCCCCGGCCATGCCGCCGAGGTTGAGATAGCGCTGGCCGTCGACCTCGCCGTCGCGATAGCTGAGGCCATAGAACAGATCGGCCTTCAGGCCGCCGATCTGACCGGTCCAGTC
>JAHJYN010000080.1 GCA_018826885.1 Alphaproteobacteria bacterium
CTCTCCGGGGCGTTTTCCTTTGTCTCCTCCCTGCCGCGCAGCGATGGGGAGGTGGCTCGAAGCGTAGCGAAGAGACGGAGGGGCTCTTCACGCAGAAAGAACCCCTCCCCCGCTTCGTGGTCCCCCTCCCCATGGGCATGGGGAGGAGACGCGACGGCTAGCCGATATTCCCGCTGGCCAGCACGGCCAGCAGCAGCAGGGCCACGATGTTCGTGATCTTGATCATCGGGTTCACGGCCGGGCCGGACGTGTCCTTGTACGGATCGCCGACCGTATCGCCGGTCACCGCGGCCTTGTGGGCCTCGGATCCCTTGCCGTGCAGCACGCCGTTCGAGTCGGTGAAGCCCTCCTCGATCACCTTCTTGGCGTTGTCCCAGGCGCCGCCGCCCGAGGTCATCGAGATGGCCACGAACAGGCCGGTCACGATCACGCCCATCAGCATGGCGCCCAGCGCGGCAAAGGCCGTGGCCTTGTCCGAGATCGCCAGGATGCCGACGAACAGGACGATCGGCGACAGCACCGGCAGCAGGGACGGGACGATCATTTCCCGGATCGCGGCCTTGGTCAGGATGTCGACCGCCTTGCCGTATTCGGGCTTGGTCTCATAGGTCATGATGCCCGGGTTTTCGCGGAACTGGCGGCGCACCTCGGCCACGACCGACTCGGCCGCGCGTCCGACCGCCATCATCGACATGCCACCGAACAGGAAGGGCAGCAGCCCCCCGAACAGCAGGCCAACCACGACATAGGGATTGGTCAGGCCGAAGTTGATCTCGCCCATCCCGGCAAAGAACGGATAGAGCTCCGGATTGGCCGAGAAATAGTCGAGGTCAGAGGTGTAGGCGGCAAACAGAACCAGCGCGCCGAGACCCGCCGAACCGATGGCATAGCCCTTGGTCACGGCCTTGGTGGTGTTGCCCACTGCGTCGAGCGCGTCGGTCGAGGTCCGCACCTCGGCCGGCAGACCCGCCATCTCGGCAATGCCGCCGGCGTTGTCGGTGACCGGACCGAAGGCGTCCAGCGCCACGATCATGCCCGCAACACCCAGCATGGTGGTGGTGGCAATGGCGATGCCGAACAGGCCCGCCAGCTGATAGCTGGTGACGATGCCGACGATGATCGTCAGCGCCGGCAGGGCCGTGGACTCCAGCGAGACCGCCAGACCCTGGATGACATTGGTGCCGTGACCCGAGACCGAGGCATTGGCCACCGACCGCACGGGACGGAAGTTCGACCCCGTATAGTATTCGGTGATCACCACGATGGCGGCCGTGACCGCCAGACCGACCAGACCAGCCCAGAACAGGTTCATGGGCTCGATGATCCGCTCGCCTGCCTGACCGCCCAGCGCCGTCACCGGTCCACCGACCATCTGGTCGACCACGAACCACAGCGCCGCGACCGACAGCACGCCGGTCACGATCAGCCCCTGGTACAGGGCCCCCATGATGTTGTTGGACTTGCCCAGACGGACGAAAAAGCTGCCGATGATCGAGGTCACGATACAGACGCCGCAGATCGCCAACGGCAGCAGCATCATCACATCGACATACGGCTGGTCGCGGAAGAAGATCGCTGCCAGCACCATGGTGGCGACCGTGGTCACCGCATAGGTCTCGAACAGGTCGGCGGCCATGCCGGCGCAGTCACCGACGTTGTCGCCCACATTGTCGGCGATGGTCGCGGCGTTGCGGGGGTCATCCTCGGGGATACCCGCCTCGACCTTGCCGACCATGTCGCCGCCGACGTCCGCACCCTTGGTGAAGATGCCGCCGCCCAGACGGGCAAAAATCGAGATCAGCGAGGCGCCGAAGCCCAGCGCGACCAGGCCGTCGATCACCTCGCGGCCCGTCCGCTCCAGACCCATCATCTCGGTCATGATCGCATAATAGCCCGCGACCCCGATCAGGGCGCCGCCGGCCACGAACAGGCCGGTGATGGCGCCCGAACGGAAGGCCAGGTCGAGACCCTTCGACAGGCTTTCCGACGCAGCCTGGGCGGTCCGCACATTGGCCCGCACCGAGATCAGCATCCCGGCATAGCCCGCAGCGCCCGAAAGCACCGCGCCGATGACGAAGCCGATGGCGGCCCATTCGCCGATCAGGAAGTAGGCAGCGATCAGGATCACGATCCCGACGATGCCGATGGTGGTGTACTGGCGCTTCAGATAGGCCGAGGCCCCTTCCTGGATCGCCGCAGCGATCTCGCGCATCTTGTCATTACCGGTTGAGGCCTTCATCAGCGCAGCGGTCTGGACAAGCCCGTAGAGGACCCCCAGCGCGCCTGCGGCGATGACCAGCCACAGATAGTTTGTCATGGCGTTTCCGTACCCTGTTCATGCAAGGCGCCCGGACCCTTGGCGCGGCGGGCTTTTCGCCTCTGTCCGCCTTCCGGTCCCCCCGTGCGCGATGGACGCGAGCTTGCGTCCTTCGGGA
>JAHJYN010000081.1 GCA_018826885.1 Alphaproteobacteria bacterium
GGATGCTGTTGCCTTCGGATACCGGGCAAATGGCCCAACCAAACCCGGGAATTGTAGAGACACAGATGCGTCGCGTTCTTGCCCTTGCCTTCGTCGCCGCCGTTTCGCTGGCTGTCCTCCCGAACACCGCCGCGGCCCAGAGCCGACCGCAGGAAGGGGGCCAGAATGCCGACGGATCGCCGGCCCAGACGCGTCAGCGCGCGCGCACCCTGCCGCTGGGGCGCCAGGCGAATGCCGGCCCCTGCCCGATCGTTCGCGTGCTGTACGATGCCGCGCGCTATGTCGAGCTTGCCGACAACCGGGCCCTCGCGGCCAATGTGGGTTACACGGGCGAGATCGAGGGGGTGACGTCGGACTGCCGGTACCGCGACGACGACCCGATCGTGGTCGACACCAATATGCTTTTCACGCTCGGCAAAGGACCGAACGCCCAGGGTGATGGTCGCACCTATCGGTACTGGGTGGCGGTGACCAGCCGCGATACCGCCGTGCTGGCCAAGCAGTATTTCGACCTGCCGGTGCAGTTCGACGGCGAGGACCGCACCAGCGTCAGCGAGTCCCAGACCATCGTCATCCCGCGCGCCAATGCCCAGACGTCCGGCGCCAATTTCGAAATCCTGATCGGGTTCGACGTCACCCCCGAAATGGCCGAGTTCAACCGCGTCGGCAGTCGTTTCTGCGTGGATGCCACCGGCACCAGTCCCGGGACCTGCATCAACCGATGACCGATCTGAAATCGCGCCTCGGCGAAGCGGTCACGGCCGCCTTCGCCGCCGAAGGCGTGACCTCGGACAAGATTCGGGTCACGGCTTCTGATCGCCCCGACCTTGCCGATTTCCAGTCCAACGCCGCCATGGCGGTGGCCAAGGCGCATGGCACCAATCCCCGTGATCTGGCGACGAAGGTCGCCGCACGTCTGGAGGGTCATGCCGATCTGACCTCGGTCGAGGTCGCCGGTCCGGGCTTCATCAATCTGGTGGTCTCCCCCGCCGCCCTCGCGTCGCGCGCGGCCGAGGTTCTGGGTGACGAGGCCCGTCGTGGCGCGGAGCCGGTCGACCCCGCGCGTCGCGTGATCATCGACTATGCCGGGCCGAATGTGGCCAAGCCGATGCACGTCGGCCACCTGCGGTCGTCCATCATCGGCGAGAGCCTGAAGCGTCTGTTCCGCTTCCGGGGCGATCGGGTGTGGGGCGACGCCCATTTCGGCGACTGGGGCTTCCAGATGGGGCTGCTGATCGTCGCCTGTGCGGACGAAGGCCTTGGCACGCCGTTCATGGCCACCGACGGCCCTCTCCCGGCCGACAGTCCGGTGACGCTTGAGGATCTGGAGCGCCTGTACCCCGCCGCTGCCGCCCGGGCCAAGGCCGAGCCGGAGTTCCGTGACCGGGCCCGCAAGGCCACGGCCGAGCTTCAGGGCGGCCATGCCGGCTATCGCGCGCTGTGGGCCCATTTCGTCGCCGTCAGTCGCTCCGCGCTCGAGCGCGAGTTCGGCGCCCTTGGGGTGACCTTCGACCTCTGGAACGGGGAGTCCGACGCCGATCCCCTGATGGCGGGCATGATCGCCGATCTGGAGACGCGTGGCCTGCTGGTCGAGGACGCGGGCGCCCGCGTCGTCCACGTCGCCGGACCGGGCGAGACCCGCAAGAAGAAGCTGGACGACGGCTCGGTCGTCGAGGTGCCCAGCCCGCCGCCGCTGCTGGTCGTGTCGTCAGAAGGCTCGGCCATGTATGGCACGACCGATCTGGCCACCATCCTCGACCGCCGCCGGCAGATCGACCCCGAGCTGATCCTGTACGTCGTCGACGAGCGTCAGGCCGAGCATTTCGAGCAGGTGTTCCGCGCCGCCCGGCTGGCCGGCTATGCCTCGGACGGAGAGCTGGAGCACCTGGGCTTCGGCACCATGAACGGGCCGGACGGCAAGCCCTTCAAGACCCGCGCCGGCGGCGTGCTGAAGCTGCACGACCTGATCACCACGGCGACCGACAAGGCGCGCGAGCGGCTCAAGGAGGCTCGGCTCGGCGATGACCTGACGCCCGAGGCCTTCGACGACACGGCCCGCAAGGTGGCGGTCGCCGCGCTCAAATTCGCCGATCTGTCGAACGCCCGGACCACCAGCTACATCTTCGACCTCGACCGCTTCATCAGCTTTGAGGGCAAGACCGGCCCCTATCTGCTCTACCAGTCGGTGCGCATCAAATCCCTGCTGCGCAAGGCGGGAGACGCCGTGGCGACCGACTCGCCGATCCGCGTGGATGAGCCGGCCGAGCGCGATCTGGTGCTGACGCTGGACGCCTTCTCGGGTGCCGTGGCCGACGCCTATGACAAGCGCATGCCCCATCTGGTGGCTGAGCATGCCTACCGGCTGGCCCAGTCCTTTTCGAAATTCTATGCGGCTTGCCCGATCCTGGGGGCCGAGGACGTCGGCGTTCGAGCCTCGCGACTGGCCCTGTCACAGGGAACCCTGGCCCAGCTGGAACTGGCGCTGGACCTGCTGGGCATAGCGACACCGGAACGGATGTAGCCTAGTCTGGCCGGATACGCCGTCCGGAGAGATACGCCTTGTCCCTGAACGATTTCATCGCCGGTCTGCCCAAGGCCGAGCTGCACCTGCACATCGAAGGCTCACTCGAGCCCGAGCTGATGTTCGAGCTGGCGAAGCGGAACAAGGTCTCTCTGCCCTTCGACAGCGTCGAGGCCGTGCGCGCCGCCTATGACTTTTCGAACCTCCAGGACTTCCTCGACATCTATTATGCCGGGGCCGATGTGCTGCGCACCGAGCAGGACTTCCAGGACCTGGGTCTGGCCTATTTCCGACGCGCGGCCGCGGACAGCGTGCGTCACGCGGAGATCTTCTTCGATCCCCAGACCCACACCGACCGTGGCATTCCGTTCCAGGTCGCGATCGACGGCCTGCTAGCGTCGATGGACCGGGCCGAGGCCGAGCTGGGAGTCACGTCGCGTCTGATCCTGTGCTTATTGCGCCATCTGGACGAGGACGCCGCCTTTGCGACACTCAAGGCGGCAGAGCCCTGGCAGGACCGGGTCCTCGGTGTCGGCTTGGACTCGTCAGAGGTCGGCCATCCGCCGTCCAAATTCCAGCGGGTGTTCGAGCGGGCCGGCGACATGGGCCTGAAGCGCGTCGCCCACGCCGGCGAGGAAGGACCGCCCGACTATATCTGGCAGGCGCTGGACCTGCTCAAGGTTGACCGCATCGATCACGGCAATCGCGCCATGGAGGACCCGGCCCTGATCCGCCGGCTGGTCGACGAAGGCATGACCCTGACCGTCTGCCCCCTGTCGAATCACAAGCTGTGCGTCGTCGACGACCTGGCACACCACCCTCTGCCCGCCATGCTGGAGGCGGGGCTGAAGGTCACCCTCAACTCGGACGACCCGGCCTATTTCGGCGGCTACGTAAATCGCAACTATGAAGCCATGGCCGACCAGACCGGCGTGACCCGCGACCAGCTGGTCGAGATCGCCGTCAACAGCTTCGCCGGGTCCTTCCTGACCGACGCCGATAAGGCGAAGCATATCCGCGCCGTAGAGGCATACGCCGCCTGACACTGAGATCAGATAACGCTGATAAGTTTGCGTTGCCAGCAAGCCATCAAGCGCTACAGTAAGCGCGCTGGGCGGGCGATTTTGCGCGTCCATGGAGAAAGCGTGACATGAAGACCTCGTTGTTGATGACGACCCTTGCCGGGTTCTGCCTGGTGGCCTCGGCCGCCATCGCCCAGGATCCCTCTGCCAGCCCGACCTTCGGACAGGTCCGCCTGTCGGCGGGCTTCACCAATGACCCCTACACGGTCGAGCTGTTCGCCGGGGGGCCGGTCGACGGGGGCGCGCTTCCGGGTGCCTGTGTGGGGATGATCGGCGAAGCGCCGGACTTTCGCCTGACCTTCAGCGGCAACGGCGCCATGCCGCTGTTCATCCGGACGATCTCCGGCTCTGACACGACCCTGATCATCAATGGTCCGGACGGTCAGTGGTACTGCGACGACGACAGCTTCGGCGACGGCGACGCCCAGGTTCGCTTCGGCCGTCCGCAAAGCGGCGTCTACGACATCTGGGTCGGCGCGTTCGACGGCAATCCCGAAACGATCCTGGTCATCACCGAAATCGAATAAGCCCGGCTCCCCGGACTGAAACACCCTCCGGCGGCGACGCCGGGGGGTGTTGTGCATCTCGGGGCTGCGGCAATCCCGCCCTTTCCCTACTGACGCTTGACTCCGGTCGCGGCTACGCACAGGGAAGACGGGCTCTCGCGGGAGAGATCGGGGTCATGGTTTGGACCCCGGAGCCGAAGGCGCAACCGCCCCGGAAACGCTCAGGCAAAAGGACCGCGAGGCGCGTCAGACGCTGGAAAGAGCCCGGCAGGGCTCGCCGACGGAGCAAGGCGGATTCGTTCGCCGGAATCTCTCAGGCTTCGAGACAGCGGGGGCTTTACGGGGCGGGAAACCGTCTGCGAACGAGAGCCTGACACCGATGACCGAGCTGAAGACTACCCCCCTGAATGCGGCGCACCGGGCGCTGGGCGCGCGCATGGTCGGCTTCGGCGGCTATGACATGCCGGTCCAGTATGAGGGCGTTCTGGCCGAGCACCGCTGGACGCGCGAGCACGCGGGACTGTTCGACGTGTCGCACATGGGCCAAGCCCGGATTTCGGGCGCCGACGCCATCGGCTGGTTCGAACGGTTCGTCCCCGGCGACTACCAGATCCTCAAGGACGGCAAGCAGAAATACTCCCTGCTGCTGAACGACGACGGCGGCATCATGGACGACCTGATGGCGGGCAAGCCCGACCACGGCGGCCTCTATGTCGTGGTCAATGCCGGCAACAAGGAAGACGACTTCGCCTACCTTCAGGCGCGATTGGAGGGCGACGTCACCCTGACCCGTCTTGAGGACCGGGCCCTGCTGGCCATCCAGGGCCCCGAGGCTGCAGCGGTCATGGCCGCACACGAGCCCGTACTGTCCGAAATGGGCTTTATGGACTCGGCCCGGCTGATGCTGTTCGGGGCGGACTGCTTCATCTCGCGCTCGGGCTACACCGGCGAGGACGGCTATGAAATTTCGGTGCCCGGCGATCAGGCCGAGCGCATCTGGAACACCCTGCTGGAAGACGCCCGCGTCAAGCCGATCGGACTGGGGGCGCGGGACAGCCTGCGCCTTGAGGCCGGCCTGCCGCTGCACGGCCACGACATCGACCCGACGACCAGCCCGGTCGAGGGGGCCCTGACCTTTGCCCTGTCGAAGTCGCGCAAGGAACGCGCGGATTTCCCGGGCGCCGACCGCATCCTGAAGGAACTGGCGGACGGCCCGGCTCGCGTCCGCGTCGGCCTGCACGTCAAGGAAGGCGCCCCGGCCCGCGAAGGAGCCGAAATCGCCGATGCCGACGGCACGGTCGTGGGCAAGGTCACCTCGGGTGGCCCCTCCCCGACCCTCGGCCACAACATCGCCATGGGCTATGTCCCGCCGCACCTGTCCGCGCTGGGCACGGACCTGAAGGTCATCGTGCGCGGCAAGCCCGCCGCCGCTACCGTCATCGCCATGCCGTTTGTGGCGCAACGCTATTATCGCAAACCGAAAGCCTGAGAGATCAGACCATGAAGTTCACCAAGGATCACGAGTGGGTCAAACTGGACGGTGACGTCGCCACCGTCGGCATCACCAAACACGCCGCCGACCAGCTGGGCGATGTCGTGTTCGTCGAAGTGCCCGAGGTCGGCAAGACTGTCGGCAAGGGCGACAGCTTCGCCGTCGTCGAGAGCGTCAAGGCGGCGTCCGACGTCTATGCCCCCGTCTCGGGCGAGGTTGTCGAGGCCAATGAGGCCCTGTCCGGCGCGCCGGAAACCGTCAATGCCGACGCCGAGGGCGAGGGCTGGTTCGCGAAGATCAAGGTCTCCGATGCCTCGCAGATCGAAGGCCTGATGGACCGCGCCGCCTACGACGCCTTCCTCGCCACCCTCTGACCCCTTCAACGCTGGACCTCCCCACCCATGCGCTACCTTCCCCTGACGCCCGACGACCGTGAGGCCATGCTGGCCGCCATCGGTGTGAAATCGATCGATGACCTGTTCGTCGATGTGCCCGGCGCTGCCCGACTGGACGGCCCCGTCGACCTGCCCCGCGTGGCGGGCGAGCTTGAGGTGGAACGGGCGCTGGGGGCCATGGCGGCGAAGAACGCCACGGCGGGCACTGTGCCCTTCTTCTGCGGCGCCGGGGCCTACAAACACCATGTGCCGGCCACGGTCGACCACGTCATCCAGCGGTCGGAGTTCCTGACCAGCTACACCCCCTATCAGCCGGAAATCGCCCAAGGGACGCTGCAGTATCTGTACGAGTTCCAGACCCAGGTCGCGAACCTGACCGGCATGCCGGTGGCCAATGCCTCGCTCTATGACGGATCAACCGCCATGGCCGAGGGCGTGCTGATGGCCACCCGCGTGACCCGCCGGAACAAGGCCGTCATCTCGGGCGGGGTGCACCCCCACTACGTCAGGGCCACCGAGACCGTGGTTCACGCCGTCGGGGTCGAGACCGAGGCCCTGCCCGCCGCAGTCGACGCCGAGGCCGACGTCATCGCCCGGATCGGGCCCGACACGGCCTGTGTCGTCGTCCAGACCCCGAACATCTTCGGCACCGCCACGGACGTAGGCAAGATCGCCGAGGCGGCCCATGCCGCGGGTGCCCTGTTGATCGTCGTGGTCACCGAGGCCGTGTCGATGGGCCTGCTGAAGTCGCCCGGCGAAATGGGCGCCGACATCGTCGCCGCCGAGGGCCAGTCGATCGGCAATGCCCTGAACTTCGGCGGCCCCTACGTCGGCCTGTTCGCCACGCGCGACAAACTGGTGCGCCAGATGCCGGGCCGGCTGTGTGGCGAGACCGTCGATGCCGACGGCGAGCGGGGCTTCGTCCTGACCCTGTCGACCCGCGAGCAGCACATCCGCCGCGACAAGGCGACCTCGAATATCTGTACCAACTCGGGCCTGTGCACCCTGGCCTTCACCATCCACATGAGCCTGCTGGGCGAGACCGGCCTGCGCCGTCTGGCCCTGCTGAACCATGAGAAGGCCGTCGCCACCCGCGATGCGCTGAAAGCTATTCCGGGCGTCGAGATCCTGACCCCGCGCTTCTTCAACGAGTTTGCGGTCCGGCTGCCCAAGCCTGCGGCCGAGGTCGTCGAGCAACTGGCCAACCACCACATCCTGGCCGGTGTGCCCTACAGCCGCCTCGCCCCCGATGCGGGCATGGACGATGTCCTGCTGGTCGCCGCGACCGAGACCACCACCGACGCTGACATCAAGATCCTGGCGACGTCGCTCGCCAAGGTTCTGGCGAACTGAGGACGGACCGATGAGCACCATGAACACTGTTGGCCGTCCGACCACGCCGAACCGGGTCGAGACCAAACCCGCCACCCTGACCGGCGGTCGAGGCCTGCTGCAGAACGAACATCTGATCTTCGAGGGTGACGGCTGGGGCAAGACCGGCGTCGACCTGCCTGCACCGAAGGGCGATGCCTCGGACCTCGGCGATCTGGTCCGGCGCGATCCGATCGGCCTGCCGGGCCTGTCGGAACCCGAGACGATGCGCCACTATGTGCGCCTGTCGCAGAAGAACCACGCCATCGACCTGGCCATCTATCCGCTGGGCTCGTGCACGATGAAGCACAACCCGCGCCTCAACGAGAAGATGGCGCGTCTGCCGGGCTTCTCCGACATCCACCCGCTGCAGCCGCAGTCAACGGTGCAGGGCGCGCTGCAGCTGATGGACAGCCTCAGCCACTGGCTGACCACCCTGACCGGCATGCCAGCGGTCGCGCTGTCGCCCAAGGCGGGCGCGCACGGCGAACTGTGCGGCCTGATGGCCATTCGTGCCGCCCACCGCGCTGCGGGCAATGGCCTGACCTCTGATACGCCCCGCAACAAGGTGCTGGTGCCGACCAGCGCCCATGGCACCAACCCGGCCACCGCGGCCTTTGTCGGCTATACCGTCGTCGAGATCGCCCAGACCGAGGACGGTCGCGTTGATCTGGCCGACCTTGAGGCCAAGCTGGGCGACGACGTGGCCGCCATCATGGTGACCAACCCCAACACCTGCGGCCTGTTCGAGCGCGACATCCTCGAGATCAGCCGCCTGACGCATGAGGCCGGCGCCTATTTCTACTGCGACGGGGCCAACTTCAACGCCATCGTCGGCCGGGTGCGTCCGGGTGACCTGGGCGTCGACGCCATGCACATCAACCTGCACAAGACCTTCTCGACGCCCCACGGCGGTGGTGGCCCGGGCGCCGGTCCGGTGGTGCTGTCCGAAGCCCTGGCCCCCTTCGCCCCCGCCCCCTGGGTCGTTAACACCGGCGACGGCTTCAAACTGGTCGAGCGTGAGGAAGACGAGGCCGAGCAGGCCTTCGGCCGCCTGTGCGCCTTCCAGGGCCAGATGGGCATGTATGTACGCGCGCTCAGCTACATGATGAGCCACGGCTCGGACGGCCTGCGTCAGGTCGCCGAGGACGCGGTGCTGAATGCCAACTACATCAAGGCCCGCCTGTCGGATGTCATGTCAGCCGCCTTCCCCGAGGGGCCCTGCATGCACGAGGCCCTGTTCGACGACGAATGGCTGAAGGGGACGGACATCACCACGCTCGACTTCGCCAAGGCGATGATCGACGAGGGCTTCCACCCGATGACCATGTACTTCCCGCTGGTCGTGCACGGGGCCATGCTGATCGAGCCGAC
>JAHJYN010000314.1 GCA_018826885.1 Alphaproteobacteria bacterium
CCGAGGAGAACCCGATGGCCCACGCAACACTGTGCGAGCTTATGCGCCAGCACGAATTGGACTTCACCGCTCCGGCCGACTGCGCTCCTGCTGCGCGCCCGCTAGCGCGGCCGCGGCTGCTGATCCTCGCCTGTTCCTCGTCCAAAGCTGAAGGCGATGACCTCTCGGCGCGGGACCGCTACACCGGGCCGCTCTGGCAAACCCTCAAAGCGGCCGACCCCGATGGGTCCCTAGCGCACGTCGCGTTCCTTTCAGCCCGCTACGGCTTCGGGCACTCCCGGGATCCTCTGCCCCACTACAACACCCTGCTCACGGCCAAGACCGCCGAGACGATGATCCAGCGCGGGCTGGCAGGGTACTATCCCAACTATGACCTCACGTTCCGCACCCAGGGCGCGCGCGATCGGCACCTTGCCAGCCGCGAGCGGCTGCGGACCGCCGGCGGCGTCATCGCTCGTCTCGTCCGCGAAGCGGGTTGCGCCTTTGAGGACGTCGCCATCTGCGGCGGCAAGGAGTACGTCCGGGTCGGGCAGTCCTATGTCGCTGAGATGACCGATCACGGGTTCATCGCGGCCACCGCGCCCTTGACCATCATCAACGACCAGATCGGCTACATGCGCGCCAAGCTCCGGCGCTGGCTGTGTGAGCCCTGAGAACGGCCGCTGCGGGGCGTGGGGCCGCGCTGGGGGCGCGACGCGGTCAACGAGGCTTCCCCGGCCATGCCGCCCGCTCGTGGGCTCCCGGTGCGGCTTAGGGGGCAGGGCGGCGGCATTGGCTGTCGTCGGTCAAACAGGACGACGGAGCGCTTCTCGGTCGCTCCCGTGGTTTCCGGCCTGCGGGTTCCGCGATCAATCACGCCCAAGAGGTGCGGGGTCGCCGGTCGCTCAACGGCTACGCCGTCCTCCACTCCGTTCCGGCCCTTCGGGTGCGCTTCCGGCTCAAACCCCGCCTGGCAAGGGGCGTGATCGCGGGACACCCGCGAGCCAGCCGGATCACCTGGCTGGGAGCTGGAGAAACAAGATGCCCCGTCCCGATATGTCGATCATCGCACAACAGCTGCAGATGCAGCGCGCCTCCATCATCGCCGCATTCCAGAGCCTGTCGGGCACCGAGCGCATGGCGCAGGCCAACAGCTACGCCGCAGCCGAGGCCGCTGGCGAGGCGGTCTTCCACCCCTTCCACCTGTGCTTCGACGGCGCGCGGGGCCCGGTCCAATGACCGGCGCTTCGCTGCGTCCCGTCAAATGGCACTTTGACGATTCCCCGATCTGGGACGGCTTCGCCCACGGCACAACCTGGAACGGTTGGGCCGACATCAGCATCACGCCCGCCGTTCAGACCGAAGTCGCCATCTGGCTCGACGGCGAGTCCGACAGCGTCGACGAATGGCGCGCGCTGCAGCCCGGTCCGGATGGCCTGGTTGACCTTTCCGGCGGCCACACCCCGAACATCGACGAGGACGCCACCGCGTGCGCCGCGTTGGGGCGTGCCCTTGAGCTGTTGACCGGTCTGGTCGCCTCGCTCTCCGCCCGGTTCGTCGAGCGTCTGAAGGAGACGCTGACGACCGAACAGTGGGCCGAAATGCTCCGGCGCAATGCCGAGGCGTGGGACAGCCCATTCGACACCTGTGCGTCGCACGACTTCTGCGACTCGAACATGGTCATGGCGGCGGCCTTCCTCGACGTCGTCGGTCACGAGCCGAGCGGGTCCTACGAGACCCACTACGATCCCGCCAAGGGCTACCATGTCGCGGACGACCCGGCCGAAGAGGCCCGGGCCGACGCGAACATGTGGTTCTGGAACGAGGCCTGGTGCCTCGCCAAGGGCGATCACCTGATGGACATCCAGCTGGCCGATCGGCTTGAGGCCGAGGCTCACGCCACCTGGAAGATCCTGCCCTGGTGACATCTCCGGCCTGTTGCGCCGGCGACGGCCGCGCCGTGCGGCGGGCGGTTCGCTCCGCTCGCCGCCTCGGCCTGCCTACAGATAGACCGGGGGCGCTCCCGGGCTTGGCGACCAGCTGGCCTTCGGC
>JAHJYN010000082.1 GCA_018826885.1 Alphaproteobacteria bacterium
GACGGTCATCCCCTGGACCCCGACGTCCTGCAGTGCCTCTTTGACTTCATCCAGCTTGAACGGCTTGATGACGGCTTCGATCTTTTTCATGGCGTCCCCGAGGCGACCCGGAATTGGTCAGTGCACTCGGAACGCAATGGGACATTGCATTGCACCATAAGGCAAGGCCCTTTTGATAATTATCATCATCCGTGAACGGAGGCGTCATGACCGTCCCACCTGAGTCCGGAGACTGGAGAAGCCGCCTGCCGTGGCCGGCGGCGGACACCCACAAACATGCGCGCGGGCGGCTGGCCGTGGTGTCGGGCCCCGCCCATCGTACCGGAGCGGCCCGTCTGGCGGCGCGGGCGGGTCTTCGGATCGGGTCCGGGCTGGTTCGGGTCATGGCATCGTCGGCAGCCATTCCGGTGCTGGCATCGGCCCTCGAGGCGGTGATGGTCGAGCCGTTCGATGGTGCTGAAGACCTCGGCCATCGTCTCCGGGAGGCGGACGCCGTCGTGATCGGCCCGGCTGCAGGACTGGGGGAGGAGACGGTCAGCAATCTGCATGCCCTCGCCACGACCGGGGCGGTGCTGGTGGTCGACGCCGATGCGTTGAGCGTGTTCGAGGGTCGGCAGGACGACCTGTTCGCCCTGCTGGACCGCGATGACGTCCTGACGCCCCACCGGGGGGAGTTTGCGCGCCTGTTCCCGGATCTGGCCGAGCTTCCGCCGACCGAAGCGGCCGCCCAGGCCTCGGTGCGTGCGGATGCTGTCGTCCTGCTGAAGGGCCATGAGACCGTCATTGCAGCACCCGACGGTCGGGTCGCGGTCAATCCGAACGGCACGCCGTGGCTGGCGACAGCGGGCACAGGCGATGTGCTGGCCGGCATGATCGGCGGGCTAGCGGCCCAGCACATGGACAGTTTCGACGCCGCCTGCGCCGCCGCCTGGATCCACGCCGAAGCCGCCCGCGGGTTTGGCCCCGGGCTGATCGCCGAGGACCTGCCGGACCTGCTTCCCGGCGTTCTGGCCCGGCTGGCCCCGGAAGACCTCAGGCCGTCTTAGGCTTGGTCTTGGCCTTCGCCGGGGCCTTCTTGGCAGCCGCCTTTCTAGCTGGAGCCTTCTTGGCCGCTGCTTTCTTGGCCGGAGCCTTCTTGGCCTTGCCGCCAGCTGCTGCCTTGGCCGCGACCAATTCGAGGGCCGCCTCCAGCGTCAGGTCTTCGGGCGCGGTTCCCTTGGGCAGGGTGGCGTTGATCTTGCCGCATTTGACATAGGGGCCGAACCGCCCGGCCATCACCTGGACGGGATCGCCGCTCTCCGGATGGGCCCCCAGCTCCTTGAGCGGTGCCGTCTGGCCCCGGGCCCCGCGCGAGGCCTTCTTCTCGGCCAGCAGGGCGACGGCGCGGTTCAGACCGACCTCGAACACCTCCTCGATGTCCGGCAGATTGGCATAGACGCCGTCGTGCAGGACGAACGGACCATAGCGGCCGAGGCCGGCCGTGATCGGCTTGCCGTCCTCGGGGTGCGCCCCGACCTGACGCGGCAGGGCCAGCAGGGTCAGCGCCTGTTCCAGCGTCAGCGTCGCCGGGCTCCACCCCTTGGGCAGGGAAGACCGCTTCGGCTTCTCAGCCTCGGGCGGCGTGGTTTCGACATAGGGCCCGAAGCGGCCGATCTTCAGCTGCACCGGCTGGCCCGTGTCCGGATCGACCCCCAGGTCGCGGTCGCCGCCGTCCGCCGAACCCGCGGCATTGGCCCCGGCACCGAAGCCCCGCGTGTAGCGACACTCGGGATAGTTCGAGCAGCCGATGAAGGAGGACTTCATCTTGAAGCTGGCCTTCAGATGCAGCCGCCCTGCCTTGCACAGCGGGCAGAGACGCGGGTCGCTCCCGTCGTCCTTCTCGGGGAACAGGAAGGGCCCGATGGCCGAGTCCAGCTCGTCGATGACGCCCT
This sequence comes from Alphaproteobacteria bacterium, assembly GCA_018826885.1. Taxonomy (GTDB): domain Bacteria; phylum Pseudomonadota; class Alphaproteobacteria; order Caulobacterales; family Caulobacteraceae; genus Brevundimonas. The sequence goes on from JAHJYN010000082.1 coordinate 1,932, forward strand.
GCCGCTCCAGCACGACGGCCGTGGCAGGCTTCAGCTTGGACCAGAACTCGCGCAGCAGCGCCTTCCAGTCCATCTGGCCGGCCGAGACCTCGTCCAGCTCGTTTTCGAGCGCGGCGGTAAAGTCATACTCGACCCATTGGCCGAAAAACTGCTCGAGGAAAGCTGTGACCAGACGCCCGTTGTCCTCGGGATAGAAGCGGTTCTTGTCCATGCGGACGTATTCGCGATCCCGCAGGGTGGTCAGGATCGAGGCATAGGTTGACGGTCGCCCGATCCCCAGCTCCTCCAGCTTCTTGACCAGGGTCGCTTCGGAATAGCGCGGCGGCGGTTCCGTGAAATGCTGGTCTGTACGGACGGCCTCGACCTTGGCCGCAGCGCCTTCCTTGAGGGCCGGCAGGCGGGTGGCGTCATCCTCGTCGTCATCCGACGACCCGGCGCGGGGCTTGTCGTCGCGGCCCTCTTCGTAGGCGGCGATAAAGCCGTCGAAGGTCACGACCTGTCCGGTGGCGCGCAGGCCGGTCTGGCCCGAGGGCTCCTCGATCTCGACTGTCGTGCGGTCCATGCGGGCCGCCTCCATCTGGCTGGCGACCATGCGCTTCCAGATCAACTCATAGAGGCGCCGCAGATCGTCATCGAGACGCACCGAATCCGGATGGCGCGCGATATTGGTCGGCCGGATGGCCTCGTGCGCCTCCTGGGCGTTCTTGGCCTTGACCTTGTAATAGCGCGGCTCGGACGGGACGTAGGCGGGACCGAACCGCTCTGCGATGACCTCACGCGCCTGGGCGATGCCCTCGGGGCTGACCGACACACCGTCGGTCCGCATATAGGTGATGAGGCCGCCCGTATCGTCGACGCCTTCATAGAGTTTCTGTGCGGCCTGCATGGTGCGCTGGGCGGTGAAGCCGAGCTTGCGGGCCGCTTCCTGTTGCAGGGTCGAGGTCGTGAAGGGCGGCGACGGGTTACGCTTGACCGGCTTCTTCTCGATGGAACGAATACTGAACTGCCCGGTCTGGATGGCGGCGCGGGCGGCCGTCGCCGTCGCCTCGTCCTTAATGTCCAGCCGCTGCACCCGCTTGCCGGCGTGCTTGACCAGTCGGGTGGTGAAGGGGGGGCTGTCGGCCGTCAGATCGGCCTCGATGGACCAGTATTCCTGCGGTTTGAAGCCTTCGATCTCCAGTTCGCGGTCGACCACGATGCGCAGCGCCACCGACTGCACCCGACCGGCCGAGCGCGCGCCTGGCAGCTTGCGCCACAGCACGGGCGACAGGGTGAAGCCGACCAGATAGTCCAGCGCCCGGCGGGCCAGATAGGCCTCGACCAGCTCCATATCCAGCTGACGCGGATTGGCCATGGCCTCGAGCACGGCGGCCTTGGTGATGGCATTGAAGGTGACCCGCTCGACCTGGGTGTCCTTCAGCGCCTTCTTCTTCTGCAGGACCTCCAGCACGTGCCAGCTGATCGCCTCGCCCTCACGATCCGGGTCGGTGGCCAGGATGACGCGGTCGGCGCGCTTGGCGGCTTCGGCGATCTCCGAAAGCCGCTTGGCGCCCCGGGCGTCGACCTCCCAGGACATGGCAAAGTCCTCGTCGGGCAGTACCGAGCCGTCCTTGGAGGGCAGGTCGCGGACGTGACCGTATGAGGCCAGAACCTCAAAGTCGGAGCCCAGGTACTTATTGATGGTCTTGGCCTTGGCCGGGCTTTCGACAATGACGAGATTCATACGGGCGTGGCGCTTTTCGGGGGAGGGGGCCCAGGGTCCGGGCCGGAGAAGAAGGCGGGGGAACGTGGTTCGCCTCTCGTCCCGTGTCAATCGCCAGTCCGGAAAACCCGAGTCAGCGCGACGCCAGTCCGCCCGGGAGCAGGCGGGCCCGGCCGACCAGGCTGAGCTCCAGCAGGGCCCCGGACACCACAGCGACCGGCAGCCCCAGCGACCGGGCCAGATCGTCGCGCGGCGTCGGTGTCGGGGACAGCAGGGCCTCGACGGCGGACAGGGTGGCGTCATCAAGGTCGGCGGCGATCTCCACGGGGGCGGGTCGCCCCGGCTTGATCCGCGCCGCGCGGACGCTGCCGAGCGCGTCCAGCACATCCTCGACCCGCTCGCACAGGGTTGCGCCGTCGCGCAGCAGGGCGTTGGGGCCCCGCGAGCGGGGGTCCAGCGGCGATCCCGGCACGGCGAACACCTCGCGCCCCTGTTCGGCCGCCAGTCGCGCGGTAATCAGGGAGCCGGAGCGGATCTCGGCCTCGACCACGATCACACCGCGCGACAGGCCCGAGATGATGCGGTTGCGCCTTGGAAAGTCGCGCGCCTGGGCCCGGGTGCCTGGCGGGCTTTCCGACAGCACGCAGCCCTCGGCCACGATCCGGTCGTACAGATCCTGATTGTCGGAGGGATAGACGTCGTCGACGCCGCCGCCGAGCACGGCCACGGTACCGGTCGACAGGGATCCCCAGTGCGCGGCCGCATCGATCCCCCGGGCGAGGCCCGAGACGACGGTCATCCCCGCCTCGCCGAGCTGCGATGCCAGGCCCCGGGCAATCCGTTGGCCCCCGGCCGAGGCAATGCGCGCGCCGACGATGGCCACGGCCTCCTTCTGAAGAGCGTCGAGGCTGCCTCTCGCCCATAGCACCGGCGGGGCCGGGTCGACCGCGGCAAGCGTCGCCGGATAGTCGGCGTCGCCGATGACCAGCAGTCTGGCGCCGAGGGCCTCGCCGGCGGCGATCTCTGCCTCGATCCGGTCGCGGAGGGCGGCGGTATAGGCGGCGCCGCCGGCCTTGCGGATGACGCCGGGCAGGGCGTCGAGGGCCGCTTGCGCGCTGCCGTATCGGGCGATCAGCTGGGCGAAGGTGACAGGGCCGATCCGCTCGCTGCGGGCCAGTTGCAGCCGGGCAATCCTTTCGGCTGCCCCCGGGGCCATCAGGCCGACTTCGTACCGATCCGGGGCTCCTTGCCCTTGATCAGCCGGATGATGTTGTCGAAGTGCCGTAACCAGATCAGCGCCATGGCCGCCAGTGCCAGCAGGAAGACACTGTTCGAGGTCGGCAGGTTCAGGACAGCAAGGGGCATCAGGGCGAGGATCGGCGTAACCAGCGTGGCGACCAGGGCCGACAGGGACGACACCCGGAACACGGCAGCGGTCAGCAGCCAGACCGCCGCCGCAACCAGCCCCAGCGGCCAGGCTGCGGCCAGCATCAGCCCAAAGAAGGTGGCGACACCCTTGCCGCCCTTGAAGCCCAGCCACACGGGATAGAGATGGCCGAGGAAGGCGGCGCCCCCGGCAAGGGCCGCCACCGCATCATTGTCGGTGACGGCGCGTGCGATCAGCAGGGCGGCGGCCCCCTTGCCGGCGTCGAGGATCAGGGTGGCCAGGGCCAGATCCTTGCGGCCGGTGCGCAGGACATTCGTCGCGCCGATATTGCCCGACCCGATCTTGCGGACGTCTCCTGCCCCTGCCGCGCGCGTCAGGAGCACGCCGAACGGAATGGAGCCGAGCAGATAGCCGCCCAGCGCCGCGGCCAGCAGCGTCAGCACCGCGATTCCCGCCAGATCCTGCACCTGATTCGGTCTCCCTCAATTCAGGCGGAGACGATGAGGCCTCGCAAGCGGGGCTGCAAGTCAGGTCGAGAAGATCGACCGTCCGCCGACCCAGGTGCGCTCCACCCGTCCCTGAAGGCGGCGATTGTCGAAGGGCGAGTTCTTGGATTTCGACCGCAGGGCATCGGCGTCAACCACCACGGGGGCATCCGGGTCGAACAGGATCAGGTCGGCGGGCGCGCCCTCGGCCAGTCGTCCGGCGGCCAGTCCCAGCAGGTCAGCCGGGCCGGTCGTCAGGGGCCTCAGAACATCCAGCAGCGGCAGGTCATCCTCGTGATGGAGCCCCAGCGCGGCGGGAAGCAGGGTCTGCAGGCCCACAGCCCCGGGTGCCGCTTCGGCAAACGGCCGACGCTTGTCCTCGGCAGGCGCGGGCGAATGGGCCGAGGTGATGACGTCGATCCGGCCGTCCCGAACGGCTTCAATCAGCGCCAGCCGGTCGCTCTCGTCGCGCAGCGGCGGATCCAGCCGGTAGAAGGTCCGGTAGTCGCCGATGTCGACCTCGTTGAAGCGCAGGTGGTTGATCGAGACACTGGCGGCGACCTCCAGCCCGCGCAGGCGAGCCCGGTCCAGCGTCTCCAGCGCGCCCGCTGTGGAAATCTGGTCGACGAGGAAACGCACACCGGTCTGCTCGACCAATGCCAGATCGCGCTCCATCTGCATGCGCTCGGCGATGGCAGGCACGGACGACAGGCCCAGCCGGGTGGCCAGTTCGCCCGAGGTCGCCACCGCGCCCTTCGACAGCCAGGGATCGTGGGGGCGACAGGCGATCAGGGCGTTGAAGGCCGTGGCATAGGCCATCACCCGCATCAGCGTCCCGCTGTCGGCGATGACTTGGTCGACGTCGGTGAAATAGAGGGCGCCGGCCTCCTGCATCAGGCCGATCTCGGCCATCAGTTTGCCTTCGCAGCCTTGGGTGGCAGCCCCTGCGGTCAGGATATTGACCAGCCCCAGAGCGGCACCGCGTCGCTGGATAAAGTCCACCATGGCCGGGTCATCGACCGCCGGCGCGGTGTCCGGCTGGATCACCAGCGTGGTCACGCCACCGGCGGCGGCCGACAGGGCGGCAGACTTGAGGGTCTCCTTGGGCTCGGCCCCCGGTTCGCCGGTCTTGACCCGAATGTCGATCAGGCCGGGCGACAGGCACAGGCCGCCCGCGTCGACCGTCTCCGCGTCATCGGACGGGACAAAGGCGGCACTCCGGACCACGTCGGCAATCCGGCCATCCGCGATCCGCACGGCGCCCGGGCCATCATAGCCGCTCTCGGGGTCGAGCAGCCGGGCATTCACGATCCAGACCGACGTGCTCACAGTCCGGCCTCCTCGCGCCGCAGGGACAGGCCCGCCAGCACGGCCATCCGCGCCGAGACGCCCATTTCCACCTGGGTCTGGATCAGCGAGAGCACCGGATCGTCGGCAATGTCGGAGTCGATCTCGACGCCGCGGTTCATGGGCCCGGGATGCATGACCCGCACGCCGGGCGCCGCGACCTTCAGCTTCTCGCGGTCCAGCCCCCAGAAGCGGTAGTATTCACGGGTCGACGGGACCAGGGCCCCCTGCATCCGCTCCAGCTGCAGACGCAGCATCATGACGACGTCACAGCCGTCCAGCCCCTGACGCATGTCGTGATAGACCTCGCAGCCCCAGCGGTCGGCATCGCCCGGCACCAGCGTCGGCGGCCCGACCAGCCGCACCCGGGCTCCCATCATTGACAGCAGGGCCACATTCGAACGGGCTACCCGGCTGTGGGCCACGTCCCCACAGATGGCGACCGTCAGCCCGCCGACATCGCCGAACTCGCGCTTCAGCGTCAGCAGGTCCAGCAGGGCCTGGGTCGGATGTTCGTGGCGGCCGTCGCCCGCATTGACCACGGCGCATCCGACCTTCTGCGACAGCAGGTCAGCGGCCCCCGAGGCCGAGTGGCGCACCACCAGTATGTCGGGCTTCATCGCATTCAGGGTCGCCGCCGTATCGATCAGGGTCTCGCCCTTGGTCACCGACGAGGCCCGCGGGCTGAGGCTGACGACATCGGCGCCCAGCCGGCGCGCCGCGATCTCGAACGAGGCGCTGGTGCGGGTCGAGTTCTCGAAGAACAGGTTCACGACCGTGCGTCCGGCCATCAGGTCCAGCGACTTGGCCGATCCCTGGTTCAGCTCGACAAAGCTGTCGGCCAGTTCCAGCAGATCGCGGGCGGTCTGGGCATTCAGGTCGGTGACGGACAGGAAATGGTCGCGGGGAAACGGCCTCAGCCGTTCTCGAATGACAGTCAGAAGGTCTGAGTCGGGGCGAGCCATCGACGGGCGGCTATAGTCCCATGCGCGACAAAACGAAAGCGCGAACCGCGATCAGCCGCGCAGACTGTCCAGCGCGCCCTGCAGGATCCAGGCGGCAGCATTGCGGTCCACCACCTGCCCGCGACGCGCCCGGCTCATGTCCATGTCGTCGATCAAAAAGCGCTCGACCGCCGTGGTCGACAGCCGCTCGTCCCAGAAGGCGACGGGGACATCGCGCAGCCGGTCCAGATTGCGGGCAAAGGCGCGGCTGGACTGGGCGCGCGGCCCCTCGGACCCGTCCATATTGAGCGGCAGGCCGATGACCAGCGCCGTCGCCCGGCGGCTTTCCATCAACCGGAGCAGGGCATGAGCGTCGTCGGTGAACTTCGTCCGGCGGATCACCTCGAACGGCGAGGCGATCATGCGGGTGGCGTCCGACGCGGCGACGCCTATCGTCTTGCTGCCGAGGTCCAGCCCCAGCCACGGGGTGCCGGGCGGGCAGTGGGCGGCGAGGTCAGGCAGGGTATGGACAGACACGCGGCAGGCGATAGGCCTTGCCGCCAGGGCTGGCAAGGCCGAAGCTGGTCGCGGGAAACGGGAGGTGGGCTATGAAACGGATCATGATTGCGGGCGCGTGCGGGCTGCTGGTCAGCGGGCTTGCGGGATGTGATCGCCTGTCGGCCGCGTGGGAAGGCTTCAACAATCCCGGGCCGGCCGAGCGCCCGTCGACCGCGCCCCCATCGACCCCGGCGCCCACGCCGGGCGGCGCCCTGGTCGAGGCCGGTCAGGCCGTGGTCCTGCAACCCGAGACGGACGATGCGCTCCAGACCGCCGCCGCGGTGGTCGCTCTCGACTATCTGCCGGACCAGGGCGATCTGACTGCCAAGATGTTCGGCACGGCGGGCGGCGACCCGGCCATGAACGGCCTTTACACCTACATCGCCTTCTACCACAGCCCGGCCGAGGGCTGGCGGGTGTTCCGGATCGGGGACTATCTGGACTACCAGATCCAGGCGGTGTCGGTGGGCCGCGTCGAGCTGCGCCTCGGCGAAAGTGTCATGGATCAGGCCACCAGCGAGATCGGCAGCCGCCAGACGGCCATCATCCTCAGCTTCACGCCCGGCCCGGACGGCGCGGTGCCCGAGACGGTCACCGTCACCCCGGCGCGCTAGGCTTCACGCCGCCGCCTTGTGAATCCGGGCCTGTCCCGCTAATCCCGCCGTGTCGGGCCGCGTGCCCGTTCACCCGTGTTGTGGAGAGGCCGGAATGGCGATCGACGCCGCGACGGTGCGCAAGGTGGCGCATCTCGCCCGTATCAAGACCCCCGAGGAGCGGCTGGAGCCGCTGGCCCGCGAGCTGAGCGGCATCCTGGACTGGATCGAGCAACTGAACGAGGTCGATGTCGACGGCGTCGAACCCATGACCTCGAACGTGGCCCAGCCCCTGCGCCTGCGCGACGACGTGGTCACCGACGGTGACAAGGTCGCCGACGTGCTCTCCAACGCCCCGAAGTCAGCGGATGGCTTCTTCGTCGTGCCCAAGGTGGTCGAATAGTATGTCCGACCTGACCAAACTGACCCTCAAGGCCGCGCTGGACGGGCTCAAGGCCCGCGACTTCTCCTCGGAAGAGATCACCCGTGCCTTTGTCACCAATATCGAGGCCGCCAATCCGGCCCTGAACGCCTATGTCGTCCAGACGACCGACAAGGCGCTCGACATGGCCCGCGCCTCCGACGCCCGTCTGGCCAAGGGGGAGGGGGGTGCGCTGGAGGGCGCGCCGCTGGGCATCAAGGACCTGTTCTGCACCGATGGTGTCCAGACCACGGCCGGCTCCAACATGCTGAAGGGCTTCGTTCCGCCCTATGAATCGACCGTCACGGCCAATCTCTGGGCCGACGGTGCGGTCATGCTGGGCAAGCTCAACATGGACGAGTTCGCCATGGGCTCGTCGAACGAGACCTCGGCCTTCGGTCCGGTCCGCAACCCCTGGAAATCAAAGACCTCCAACGCAGAGCTGACGCCGGGCGGAAGCTCGGGCGGCTCGGCCTCGGCGGTTGCAGGCGACCTGTGCCTCGCCGCCACGGCGTCCGATACCGGCGGCTCGATCCGCCAGCCTGCCGCCTTCACCGGCACGGTCGGCATCAAGCCCACCTATGGCCGCGCCAGCCGCTTTGGCATGGTCGCCTTTGCCTCCTCGCTGGATCAGGCCGGGCCGATCACGAAGACGGTCGAGGATGCCGCCATCCTGCTGCGCTCCATGTGCTCGTTCGACCTGAAGGATTCGACCAGCCTCGACGTCGAAACCCCCGACTGGACCGCCAGCCTCGGCAAGGGCGTCAAGGGCCTGCGTATCGGCGTGCCGAAGGAATATGTGGTCGACGGCATGCCGGCCGAGATCCAGGCGCTGTGGGACAAGGGCGTCGAGTGGCTGAAGGCTGCGGGTGCCGAGATCGTCGAGATCAGCCTGCCGCACACGAAGTATGCCCTGCCGGCCTACTACATCATCGCCCCGGCCGAGGCCTCGTCGAACCTCGCCCGCTATGACGGCATGCGCTTTGGCCACCGGGCGACCGGGGCGAAATCCCTGACCGACCTCTATGAGACCAGCCGCGCCGAAGGCTTCGGCACCGAGGTCCAGCGCCGGCTGACCATCGGCGCCTATGTGCTGTCGGCCGGCTTCTATGACGCCTATTACGTCCGCGCCCTAAAGGTGCGCCGCCGCATCGCCCAGGATTTCGATGCCGTCTGGGACAAGGTCGACGCCATCCTGACCCCCTCGACGCCCTCGGCCGCCTTTGCCCTCGGCGACAAGGAGATCGACCCGATCCAGATGTATCTGAACGACATCTTCACCGTCACCGCCAACCTCGCGGGCCTGCCCGGCATTTCGGTGCCCGCCGGCGTCGACAGCGGCGGCCTGCCCCTCGGCCTTCAGGTCATCGGCAAGGCGCTGGATGAAGCGACCGTCTTCCAGGTCGCCGACGTGCTGGAACAGTCGGCCGGCTTCGTCGCCAAGCCGGAACGGTGGTGGTGATCCGTTAATGCCCCCGATATCGCCTCAGGACTTCTGGACAGTTGTCGGTATTCTGGTGGCGGTAATCCTCGCGCTGGGCACTGGGTTCCTCCGAGTCTGGAGCGACCATGCCAAGGCTCGTGAACTAAGGTGGCGCAAGGCAATCTTTTTCGCGAAGATCGTCTCCGATGAGTCCGAAGCGGAACTGACTCGGGGGATCGCCCGGATAGGTTTGCTCGATCTCAAGGTTATCAAGGACGAGGTCGCCTCATCGACAAGCTTGCTCGAGAGACTGTTGGCTCCGATCGGCGGCAAGGTGTCTTCGGAGGAGCTGAGTGTTCTGAATGAGGTCGATGAGGAGGTAATTGCCATTGACCCTGCTGTATCAGAGATCGACGCTGACCTGACTTTCGCCAAAAAGGTAGCGACCGCGATCGCATCTGCGGTTTGGAACATCGAGCATTCTTTTGAAGAAGCACGGCTCGCCCAAAGGCCGGAAGAAGACGCTCAAGTCCGAATATTTCTCATACAATGTTCCTTCGTTGTGACGTTCATTTTGATTTCGATTGCCGCCATGGTCACTGCCTTAGCCTGACAACCTTATCTCGAGAGATCAAACGGTGACCGCACGCTCATCAACTGTTGTGGCTTCGTGAGCGAGTAGACTGCGAGAATCTTTGTCATCCCGGAATTCGCGCAGCGAATATCCGGGACGCACGCCCTTAAAAACCAAAACTCCCGGAAGACGGGGACCGTCTATCCGGGAGTAGGCATCTTCCGAGCAACGCGTCTCCCGGATGCTCACTGTCGTGAGCTCCGGGAGTGACAGACACAACAACCTGCCGTCCCGGACAGCGCCTGCGGCGCTTCCGGGATGACAAGGGCGCCTCTTACTCCTCCAGCGCTTTGATATCCGCGTCGATGGCGGCGATGATCGCGTCGGTCACTTCGCCCTCGGAATAGGGGGCGACCTCGGCCAGCGTCATGCCTTCGAACTGGGGCAGGGCGGGGTGGGAGCTGATGCCGGGCAGGTGCTTTTCGAGGATGGCGGCGGTGTCGGGATCGGCCAGTAGGTCCTTGATCGGGCTGTCGATGGTCGGATTGGCGCGCTCCGACACGGCGGCCGTTTCGGTGGCGTGGGCCGGGGCGGTCAGGCCGGCGAGGCTGCCGGTGGCAAGGGCGGCGGCGGCGAGGGCGGAAATGAGCTTGGACATGGTGGGCGTCTCCGGGGTTAACGTCTGGCCCAGAGAACCCCGTTTTCACGACAGGCTCAAGACGGGATTCCCGCCCGGTCCGCGAAAACACCTTCACCCCGTGCAAACACCGTCCTAGAAGCAGGGCATGACTGACACCGCGACCACCACCAAAACCATCCAGGGCCGCACCGGCGACTGGGAAATCGTCATGGGGCTGGAGATCCACGCCCAGGTGGCCTCGAAGGCCAAGCTGTTCTCGGGCGCCGCCGTCGGCTTTGGCGCCGGCCCGAACGAGCAGGTCTCGCTGGTCGATGCGGGCTTTCCCGGCATGCTGCCGACGCTCAACAAATTCTGCGTCGAACAGGCGGTCCGCACGGGTCTGGGCCTGAATGCGCAGATCAACACATTCAGCCAGTTCGACCGCAAGAACTATTTCTATCCCGACCTGCCGACGGGCTATCAGATCAGCCAGCTGTATCACCCGATCGTGGGCGAGGGCGTGGTCGAGGTCGAGGCCGAGGACGGCAGCTTCTTCAACGTCGGCATCGAACGCCTGCATCTGGAGCAGGACGCCGGCAAGCTGATCCATGACCTGTCGCCGACCGAGAGCTATGTCGACCTGAACCGGTCGGGCACGGCCCTGATGGAGATCGTCTCGCGTCCGGACCTGCGCACCCCCGAAGAGGCGGTAGCCTACGTCAAGAAGATCCGGACGATCCTGATCTATCTGGGCACCTGCGACGGCGACATGGAAAAGGGCAATCTGCGCGCTGACGTGAACGTCTCGGTGTGCCGCGCCGGGGGCTATGACGCCTTCAAGGCGACGGGTGACTTCAGCCATCTGGGCACGCGCTGCGAGATCAAGAACGTCAACAGCTTCCGCTTCATCAGCCAGGCCATCCAGTACGAGGCCCGCCGCCAGATCGAGATCCTCGAGGACGGCGGATCGATCACCCAGGAAACCCGCCTGTTCGACCCGGTGAAGGGCGAAACCCGCTCGATGCGCTCCAAGGAAGAGGCGCATGACTACCGCTACTTCCCCGACCCGGACCTGCTGCCGCTCGAGATCGAGCAGGCCTGGATCGACAGCATCAAGGCCTCCCTGCCGGAACTGCCCGATGCCAAGCGCAAGCGGCTGATGGCCGACTATGGCCTGTCACAGTACGACGCCATCGTGCTGATCTCGGAACAGGCCAAGGCGGACTATTTCGAGGCTGCCGCCAAGGGCCGTGATGCCAAACTGGTTGCCAACTGGGTCACCAACGAGCTGTCCGCGCGTCTGGCGGCCGACCATCTGGATTTCGATCAGAGCCCGGTCCCGGCCGCCTACGTCGCCCAGCTGGTCGAACTGATCGAGACCGACGTCATCTCCTCCAAGATCGCCAAGGAGGTCTTCGACCACGTCTGGAACGGCGAGGGCTCGCCCGCCGAAGTGGTCGAGAAACACGGCCTGAAACAGGTCACCGATACCGGGGCCATCGAAAAGGCGGTGGACGAGATCATCGCCGCCAACCCCGACAAGGCTGCGGCCGTCGCGGAGAAGCCTCAGGCCATCGGCTGGTTCGTCGGCCAGGTCATGAAGGCCACCGGCGGCAAGGCCAACCCCGCCGCGGTCAACGACATCCTGAAGGCGAAGCTGGGTATTTAACACCTGGCGCTACCGCTCGGTGCGCGGAACCTAGCTGCTTTAGCGCGATGAAAAAAGGGCCCGGAGATCGCTCTCCGGGCCCTTCGTCATTCAGGTCTGACGCCTACCAGCGCCAGAAGTCGTAGACGACCTCGATGATGTAGCCGTCGTATTCGTCGATCAGATAGATGTGGTTGTCGACATAGACCCAGCGCGTGCCCTCGGGCGGGAAGCCCAGCCCGTAGGTGCGATAGTCATTCAGCTGGTAGCGCCAGAAGATCGACGGCAGGTACTGGCCCTCGCTCCACCGCTGGTTCCAGTACTGACGCGGGACCGAATAGTAGCCGTAGTCCGGGGCGAAGTAGAAGCCGACCCGAACGCCGGAATAGCCCCGGAACGAGCGGTGGTTACGCCACCAGTCCGACCGGTTGCTGCGGTTCCAGTCGCGGCGCCAGTTGTCCCGGTTCCAGCCCCGACGGAACTCGCGGTAGTCACGCCGGTCGCGGCGATTTTCGAAGCGGTCCTCACGACGATCTTCGCGGCGTTCGGCCCGGTCGTCACGACGGTCGCCCCGCCACTCCCGCCGGTCTTCGCGACGGTCGCTCCGGTCATCGCGGCGGTCATCCCGCCGGTCCTCACGACGATCCTGGCGATCGTCCCGCCGGTCTTCGCGGCGATCCTGCCGGGTATCGGGCCGGGTGTCCGGGCGCGTATCAGGACGGCGGTCCTGCCGGTCTTCCCGTCGGTCTTCGCGACGATCCTGCCGGTCATCCCGCCGGTCCTCGCGGCGCTCCTGCCGGTCCTCACGACGATCCGGACGTCGGTCGCCACGGTCCTGGGGCGGCTGCGGCCGCTCGGTCCGGGGTTGCTGCCGATCTTCACGCCGCTGCTCGCGTCGTTCGGTACGCGCCTCGGTGCGGCGGTCGCCGCGATCCTGACGGGCTTCGGCCTGCTGGGCCTGGGCGACCGCAGGCGCGATGGCGGGCGCCACGAACGCCGTCAGGGCACTGAAGACCAAAAGAGTACGTTTCATCTCGATGTCCTTGTCGCCCCTGTCTGTCATCCCGATCGATGATCTGTTGCAAGGCTTGGCAGCAACAGGCTGAACCGTATGTGAACGAAACCTGCCCGCTCCGCCGCCTGCCGTTCAAACACAGAAAACCCCGCGAGGCGAACCACGCGGGGCTTCCTGCCCAAACCTGCCGGTTGCCTACCAGATGTCCAGCACCAGGTCGGCAATCACGCCCGTGGCCAAGGCCACCAGCAGGATGTCGTTATCGGCATGGACCCAGCGATAGCCGCGCGGCGCCGGCCTCAGGCCGTAATAGTGCGGATCCCGGACATAATAGCGGTGATAGCTCGACGGCAGACGCGAGCCCCGCTGCCAGCGATAGCCGTAATAGCGCGGCTCCACACGGTGATAGCCGTATCCCGGCGCATACCAGTAGCCGTTGCGGCGACCGCGATAGTCGCGGAAATCGGACCGACCGCGCCACCAGTCGCGATTGTTGCGGTCCCAGCGGTCCGCGCGCCGGTCATTGCGCCACTCGCGCCGGTCATCCCGACGGTCTCCGCGCCAGTCGCGGCGATCGTCCCGGCGGTCGCTGCGCCAGTCCCGCCGGTCGTCGCGTCGGTCACGGCGATAGTCCCGTCGGTCTTCGCGACGATCCTGACGCCATTCGCGGCGGTCGTCGCGGTCGCGACGGCTCTGGGCTTCGGCGATGGCGGGGACGGCCAAGGTGGCCATGGTGAGCGCGACGACGGCCGCGCGGGCAATATGTCTCATAACTCTACTCCGGTGAGGGGTCCGGTGAATCGACGGAGCCGATCCGCGATGCGCACAGGCTGTGGGGTTCGAAATGAACCCGACCTGAACGCTCTGGTCAGGAAGCCCCTTGTGGCGGCTCTCGCAGGTGCCCAGATGTTGGAGCCAGCCGCAGGAGGCCTCCGCATGACCCGACCCATCGAACTCTGGTACTGGCCGACGCCGAACGGCTGGAAGGTGTCGATCGCGCTCGAGGAGATGGGGCTGCCCTATGCGCTGAAGCCGGTGAACATCGGGCGGGGCGAACAGTTCGAACCTGCCTTTCAGGCCATCAGCCCGAACGGCCGCATGCCGGCCATCATCGACCCGGAGGGGCCGGACGGCCAGCCCCTGTCGATCTTCGAGTCCGGTGCCATTCTTCAGTATCTGGGGCTGAAGTCCGGTCAGTTCTATCCGCAGGACGTCCGCACCCGCACCGAGATCGACCAGTGGCTGTTCTGGCAGGTCGGCGGCCTTGGCCCCATGGCGGGCCAGACCCACCACTTCCGCCAGTACGCGCCCGCCATGATCAAGGACCAGCGCCAGATCGCCTATGGCGTTCGCCGCTACACGGACGAGACGCATCGTCTGTACGGCGTGCTGGATCGCCGCCTGGCAGATCGCGACTTTGTCGCCGGGGACTATTCCATTGCCGACATGGCCATCTGGCCGTGGATCCTGCCGACGCATCAGGGCCAGGACCTGGCCGAATTCCCCAGCCTCGCCGCCTGGATGGAGCGGGTCGGCGCAAGGCCCGGGGTCAAGGCTGGCCGGGCGGTCGGCGACGCCCTGCGCGGCAATCTCGCTGCCGCCGGCAAGGACGCCGAAGAGGCCCGCAAGCTGCTGTTCGGCCAGCGCGCCCGACGAGCCTAGCCCGAGGCGTCAACCGTAAACCGGCTCTGAACAAGCGATTTACAGTAAGTAAATACAGTAACTTGCATTCATGACTTGGTGACACAAAAGTCGTTGCCGACCTCTCTGCTGTTAACGCTAACTTCAATCCGCGGCTGTTTTATCCAGACCATCGGCGGGCCAGAAAGGCCTTGGCTGGAGGGACTGGTGATGATGGCGCAAGAACTCGCGCAAGACGCTGAAA